>NZ_JACGVS010000021.1:0-71180 GCF_014077345.1 Colwellia sp. BRX8-4 | reverse complement strand
TTCAAAAATGTTTTGCCAGTGTTTGATTTTTTGCTGTTTATTCATAATTACCTCATGTTAATTTACTAAGATAATTATGCGCAGGCTCGATTAATATTGGTATGTGGGGCTAATTACGCGCTTACCGTATAATAAACTACATCAGGGATTATTTTTTTAAGTTTATTGAAATAGTCTTCTCTTAATATCAAGTCACAACCTTCTAGCTTTGCAATATTTGAGTCTATCCCGACAAATGAAGCGCCATTACCAATTAACTTTTCTCTCCAACTTCTAAATTTTAAAACAACCTCACCATTACTATTTAATGCCCTTAGTCCATTGTTGTAATTGTCTAATTTTAGTCCAAGCATATTTAGTAATTCACTGTTCATCCATAAAACGGTCTGAGCTTCAATGCTACTAGTATTTATACAAAACCCTTGTATAAAAGGTTTATCATAGCAATAGATGTTATCCCAAATATCATGAGTCTGTGGCCAATCAAATAATGGATTCACCTCTACTTCATATGGAAGTAACCCCTCAAAAACCATGGTACCTTTTTTCGTGCTTTTTCTCCCATGTTCTTCTATATTCAACTCTTTTTCAAATCTTGATATTATTACAAAGTCATCTTTATAATCAGGTTCTTTAAAACCTGCGACCGAATCAGAGGGTTTTATTATATTTGGTCTTTGGATTAAAGACTTAGAAGTGGCAATAATTGTCTTTATATCTAGTTTATTTTCATTTTCAAAAATCACAGAACCTTTATATTCCTCATACAAGTATTTGCAAACATGTTTAAACACAACACTTTCTATACATGAGTTAGAAGAGTACATTTTGTGAGAATTATTACCAAAAGCATTGATTTCATTCTCATCAATATTTTTTACTACCTCATTTGTTATTGCATCAGTATCGATACCAATATTGGCTAAATAAACAATATACTTACTTCTTTTTATACTCCCTATAAATTGATCACTCATGGTTTAATCCTTCAAATATATCTAGCAAGGTATTATGGATATATAGGTTTTCGATGATAAAAGCGTTATTTAATTCATCCTTAATGCTACTCAAAAATGAAGGATGCTTATCCATTTCGATTAAGAAAAGTTCTAATATACTTGCAACGGACAATTGATGAAAACGCTCTATATTATTAAAAAACCACCTAAATGGTTTTATTAATAATGTATCATCGTGCTTCATGAGATAGCTAATAGCTACAATGATATCCTTTTGTACAAAGGTATCTAAGTTTTTTGTTTTACTAAGAATTACTACTATAGCGAGTTCATCATGATTCATATCTGAAATTTCAGTGCTCTCTACATTTTCCCATTTGAAATCATTCGTATCTGGTAATCTATTTTCAATAAAATCAAAACTACTTTTGTACATTGATAAAATAGACTCTCCTTCTAAGCCTGCATGTTCAAATGCAATAATTAGGTTGGCGGCATATTTATATAAAGAATTAGACGTGGAAAATATTTTATGCAGAGCTTTTGCTAATACTATTAGTGATTCGTCTTTATCGATTTCTACTGCTTTTTTTAGTGATACTTTATTTACAAAACTTGAAAACCAACCATCCTTAGAATAAGCAAAATTATTAATGAATAGAAAAATTTTAGTTTCATCCGACAGAGGCAGTTGCTCAATTAAAGCCTGTATTTTATTAAAATGTTCTTCGGTATCACTTGGAAACCTCTTTGTTATAATTGAAATTAATAACTCTCTAGTAAGTTGTTCATTCCTACTTTCTTGAAGATAAAAATAAAGGTAGTTACAATCTGTATTGCATAATTTATCTTTCTTATCATAATGTTCTATTAACTCAGAATCACTTTTATCTCGTAATGAAGTCTCTATGCAAAGCTGTTTAGTTAAACTATCACCTAATTTTTCATTTTCATAAGTACTAGTTGATGCTTCATTTTTTGACCTTTTATTACAAGTTGGGCGGGTTATTCCGAATAGATCCTTCAATTGATAAAATTTAGTCTTCGTTTTATTGCTTATTTCATTATCGGAATAAGTCCAATCTCTGATTGATAAGTTGATTAAAGAGAGTTGAGCTAACTTCTTATCTATATTTTCTAGCTTAGTAATTACATCCAAAAAACCATTTAAGTAATTATCTTTAGTATTTGTTGGGGACAATTTATATAGAAAATTAAGAATTATAGGGTCAACAGAATGACTTTGTTGCAGATAAACAACAAACATGTAATCCAGCTTCCAAAAATACTCATTCGTTAGAAACTCATCAACTAAGTACATAGTGGCTAGCTCATAATCAACACTCAAAAGCTGCTCAAACCAGCTTATAGCCAACCATCTAATGCCTTTACCGTCTTCCGTATGCTTCATTGCAGCATCACTTAGGTACTTCAGCTTTCTAGTATATTGCTTGGCGAAGTCTGGATTAATGTTATTAATAGCAGGTAATGGCTCGATAAGCTCTGTCAAGGTTGTATCTTTACGAGAGGTGTAACTAGTAATTAGCAAAAGAGCCTTTTTCAGTTCGTCTTTGGCTTCATTAACCATTCCTACTTTTCCATAATAAATGGACTTCCTAAATGAGTAGTCTGCATGCTCATAATATTCATCGTTTTCTGCTTTATCAAACTGATCATAGGCATCAATAACCAAATGAATATTTTTATCATTTAGGAATTTTTTCTCTATTATGGGCAGTATTGGATGTGGTATTTTCATCAAATCAGAGATTGCTTCTTCCCATGACTCCTTTGATACTATATATCTTAAAGATCGCTCAATAGTAAGCTCAATTAGGCTACTATGAGTATGAGTAAAAGTTACTGCTCTAGGTTCTCCTTTAAAACGATCTGTATCGTTAGCTAAAAATTTAATATTTCCTAGAATTTCTTTTTCTTTGTTTGTATCAGCGCAAGTATTTTCAATTATAAATAACCTAATAAAATACTTTATCCAATTTCGTACGAAATTGTGTGAGGGTATTCCTTCTTCAAAATCAATTAATGCTTCTATATCGGACTGTGCGTGTCGTTCAACATTAACGTAAAACTTGTCTAATTCATTGTTTTGAATATGTTCATCAATAAAACTTAAATCTAAAGGCTCTAATTTAGAACGTGGCTTATCATCAGTAATAAATATTCTTTGCTCGCAATTTGTTCTATCTAGAGCAGAATTAACCCTAAGTGCGACCGTTTTACCTTCATCGATATCAACGCTTTTATAATGATGAAGTATCACCTCAAAACCTTTAATCTTAAACACTTCTTCAATAAAAATTCTGAGGAAATCAGAGTATTCATCAGGTAAAATAGAATTGAAAATTCCATCTAAATCATTATTTCCTTGAACCTGATAACAAATGAAATATTTAAAATCTTCTAATGCAACGTTACTCTCAAATAGCCTATTTATTTCTTCCCAATATGGTGAGTATCCATATTCTTGTAATATGGTAAAAGCTTTGGCTGTAATTCTGTCACTATAATTTTTTTCGCCATTAAAAAATAAAAGAGCATTAGCTTTTTCTGTCCCATAGATAGAACAAATTGCTTCAAAATATAGCTCGAAATTATCTAAAAACTGACTATGGTTTTCTTCAGAGTTTGTAGTTGAAATAGCTCTATGCAACTCACCTGAATAAATAAAAAGAGGCCAGTCTTGTGATTTCTCAGCTACATGTAAAAAGTTTCTATAGTTATTCTGTATTAACGACTCCGAATGACCGAAATATAGACTTTTAGATAAGAAGCTGTTCTCTGCATACTTATTAGCTTCCTCATACTGTTCTGATAGGATTAGGTAATTTAATAAATATCTGTAAGATTTATCATTTTCGTAAAAGCCATTATTACTCAGCCAATTTATTATGAATTCATATATATCTTTAATGTCAGCTATAGAAGACAGTTTTTCAATGTTGAACCTCCTAAAACTATCATGATATAGCTTTACCCCTCCCCTGGAGCTATTTTCCGATATAACAGGAGCTAATACTTTCATATCAGAATTAAAATGATGCTTCATCGGTATTATTTCTTTGAGTTCTTTTTTACTAACAGCGAACTCTAAGCAAGATAATATTTCAGAAGTTGTATTATTGCCTATCTGATTTGTTAGATATTCATAATAATTTTTTAGGTTAAAATCATATTTAGGCAGGCTATCGATAAGTTCATCAGTAATAGTTTTATAATCATTAAGAGTCTTTAGTATATAAGTCAAATAAAGTGGGCTTCCTTCACTTTTTTCATGAAGTAAAATCGATAGGTTTTGATCATTAATCTGAATATCTTCATATTCAAATCTCCCCATCAGTTTCTTAGTATTTTCTATATCCCACTTAGGTAATTGTACTTTTATAAATTCATAACTTTCTGTTAAAACGTCAATTTCGTCCGTAGGCTGAGAACCTAATATAATACTGACGTTATTAGGTAGTTCGATCTTTGAAATGTATTCAATAATCCTTGTCTTTTCTTTAGACAAAGTAATTGAATTTTTTAAAGCCCTATTAATATGATCTAAACCGTCAACGATGATTATTATAGGTTCTTCAACAGCAGCTAATAATAAGTTTAATTCTTTCAGGTTAGAGGCGTATAGTTGATGTTTTTCTTTTTTTACCTGCGGAAAATATTGTTCAATATCACTTATTAAGTTACCAAAAAAAACATCTGAGCTAACTCTCTTATCAAAAGAGGAATCTTCTGTACTCGTAAAACAATAATGTCGTATTACCGTATGATTATTAGTCGTCAAATATTCAATTAAGTTTGTTAAGAACCATGATTTTCCTGAACCGGGTTCACCGAGCAATAATGTTTTATTGTTAGCAATAACATTTTTAATGAATAAGCTATTTTTTTCATCCGATGTAATATTTTTATTTTGGTCAATCTCGAATTTTTGCTCTATTCTGCCAAAATCGGTTCTTACTCGTAGTTCACTAAGTATATCTTTAGCTGAAATTCGAGCAGAGCGTGTTCTATAAGCTCCAGAGGTTTTAGCCAATCGTTCTAAAAAGTCAGAGATATAAATATCATCATTAGGGTATTGTTCAATCCCTAATTTTTTGGCTTGTTCTTTTAATATTTCTTCTAACTGGCTTGGTCGATTAAACTTTAAACTTGCTTTAGGTAAGTTGACTTCAATAAGCAAATCATTACAAAAAGTATTAAATTCACTTCTATCTGTATTATTGTCTTTTACATACTGGCTTAGACTCTTCCAACGATTAAAGTTATCTGGGCTCTCTTCCCATAGACGATCAAGATTAATTTTAAAAACCTTTGTTGGAAAATTACTAAATGATGATCTGTCAGGCTGTAACTCTAAAACCCTTGTAATATCTTCGTCAATAGGTTCGTCCCAAGCTAAGCATAATCTAAATTCAGTATTAGGTGTTTTAAGGTTTCTCCACGTTTCAAATAATTTATGGATTGCTATTTTGTAATGAGCATCACCTGAAAGGTAATCTTTTATTAGTACTTTTGATACAGCTTCATTACTATATTTAATTTGCTTACGTTGTATATCAGCGCCATTAGTAATGACTAAGTCATCAAATCTATCAGGGATATCTCCTGTAGTATTCTTTTTATCGATTAAAAAAACACTATCAAGATTACCATCTAAAATTTCTTTCAAAATAAAGTAGCTTGTTATCAAATCTTGGTAGTCATAGCCTTCATGTGCATTATTTAAACTCAAACTTTATCTTCCGTGTTATGTCATTAATCTAGATAGTAAATTTAAACCATCAACTTCACTTAATTGGTCATTTGTATTTTGAGGTTAACAATATTATGTAGACATCTCAGTAACTTCCATCTTCTTGATTGCCAACTAATTTATACCAAACCTTCCCCATTTCAAACCGATAATTACTATACATTCTATTATTTCCCATAAAACATCGATATTACTTAGAAGCCTCAGTAATACTCTTGCCTAACATGCAGATTAATGAACATAACTTTAAACAGTTAAGATCAATCACGGCCTGACCGATCTGTATTATTAAGACTAATAAATAATATGATGCTAAAAACTCATTAGGAGAGATGTAGAAAAGGTTTACAGTCTAATGTCTCCACTCTTAAAATGAACATTACAACAGAGTAAGCCATTACAGACTTACCTTTGTGTGTTTTCTAGAGCTATGTTTCATAATTTTAATTATAGGTAGTCACAAACTTCATTTTCAATTTACGATAATATTGACGAATAAAAAAAAAGACAAACCTAAGTTTGTCTTTTTATATCAGCTTTATGTTAGTTAACCAACTTCATTAAGATAACCATCTTCATTAAATCGTTAACCAACTTAATTAACGATCCTCAACATCAAAAAACTAGTCTTGATAACTTTCAATTGGAGGGCATGAACAAATTAAGTTACGGTCTCCGTATACATCATCGATGCGATTAACTGTTGGCCAAAATTTATTTTTGGCTGCAGCAGGAACTGGGAATACTGCTTCTTTAATAGAATAACCACGTTCCCAAGTATCAGTAATATCCGCTAACGTATGAGGAGCATTATGTAATGGGTTGTCGTCACTTGACCATTCACCCGATTCAACTTTACGTACTTCGTCGCGAATAGAAACCATCGCTTCAACAAAACGGTCAAGTTCAACTTTTGACTCAGATTCTGTAGGTTCAATCATGAAAGTACCCGCTACTGGGAACGACATCGTAGGTGCATGAAAACCATAATCAATTAAGCGTTTTGCTATATCAACTTCACTAATACCTGATGTGGCTTTAAGTGGACGTAAATCGATAATACATTCATGAGCAACACGACCATTTTTTCCTGCGTATAAAAGTGGGTAATGTTGGCTTAACTTTTTAGCTAAATAATTAGCATTAGTAATAGCATATTTAGTCGCATCTGTTACGCCCTGCTTACCTAGCATTGCACAGTAAAGGTAAGAGATACATAAAATACCCGCACTACCAAATGGTGCTGCTGCAACGGCTCCATTACCTTTAGTACTTTCATTAACGTTAATTAATGCATGATCAGGCAAAAATGGTGCAAGGTGTGCTTTAACGCCGATAGGTCCCATACCTGGGCCACCGCCACCGTGTGGAATAGCAAACGTTTTATGCAAGTTTAGGTGAGAAACGTCAGCGCCAATATAGCCTGGCGACGTTACGCCTACTTGTGCGTTCATGTTTGCACCGTCAAGATAAACTTGACCGCCATGTTCGTGAACGATGTTACAAATTTCTGCTACTGTTGTTTCATATACACCGTGCGTTGACGGGTATGTGATCATAATACAGGCAAGATTGTCGGCCATTTCGCTTGCTTTAGTACGCAGGTCGTTCATGTCAACGTTACCTTCTTTATCACAAGCAACAACAACAACTTTCATACCAACCATTTGCGCAGACGCAGGGTTTGTACCGTGGGCAGAAGATGGAATTAAACAAATATTACGATGTGCATCGCCACGACTTTCATGATATTTAACAATCGCGATTAAACCCGCATACTCGCCTTGAGCACCAGAGTTAGGTTGCATTGAAATGTTGTCGTAACCCGTTAGTTCAACTAACCAATCGCCTAACTCGTCAATCATTTGCTTATAACCTTGAGCTTGGTCAATGGGTGCAAATGGGTGCATGTTAGCGAATTCAGGCCATGATACTGGGATCATTTGTGCTGTTGCATTTAACTTCATCGTACAAGAACCCAAAGAAATCATTGAATGGTTCAATGCTAAATCTTTGTTTTCTAATCTTTTGATATAACGAAGCATTTCTGTTTCGCTGTGGTATGAATTGAATACCGGGTGAGTCAATATTTCAGATTCACGTACTAATGCTGCAGGAATTGAAGAATGACCGCTACTGACTATTTTGTCGTCAAGGTCGCTAACGTCTAAACCATGGCCTGCGCCTAATAATATATCGAATAAACCAGCAATATCAGTACGAGTCGTTGTTTCATCTAGAGAAATACTAATTTGACCCGCAACATCAGTGCGGAAGTTAACACCTGCAGCTAGTGCGCGTGCAACGATTTCTTCTTTATTATCTAAATTGAACGTTAAGGTGTCAAAGTAGTTAGCATGAATAGCTGTTAAGCCTTTTGTGGCTGTACCTAAGCATAAAATATCTGCGAAACGATGAATACGATTAGCAATGATTTTCAAGCCCTTTGGACCATGATAGACCGCGTAAAACGCCGCCATGTTAGCTAAGAGTACTTGGGCAGTACAAATGTTTGAGTTAGCTTTTTCTCGGCGAATATGTTGTTCGCGAGTTTGCATTGCCATACGCAATGCAGCGTTACCACGGGTATCTTTAGAAACACCAATAATACGACCAGGCAATGAACGTTTGTATTTCTCAGAGGTAGTAAAAAATGCAGCGTGTGGTCCGCCGTAGCCCATTGGAACACCAAAACGTTGGCTTGAACCAATAACGGCATCAGCACCTAATTCACCCGGTGCTTTTAACATCACTAAACTCATGATATCGGCGGCAACCGCAACAATACCTTTGTTTGCGTGAATTTTTTCAATTAACTCACTAATGTCTGTAATTTCACCCGATGCACTTGGGTATTGTAGCAAAGCACCAAAAACATCATGGTCAGCGGCTTCATGAGCAGGAGCAACGATAACGTCAAAATCAAACATTTCTGCACGTTGTTTAACAACGTCGATAGTTTGTGGATAAACATCACTTGAGATAAAGAACAAGTTTGATTTTTTGTTTTTAGAAACACGTTTTGCTAATGCCATGGCTTCAGCAGCCGCAGTTCCTTCATCTAATAATGAAGCAGAAGCTAGTTCAAGACCGGTAAGGTCGATACACATTTGCTGGTAGTTTAATAATGATTCTAAACGACCTTGAGCAATTTCTGGTTGGTAAGGCGTGTAAGCCGTGTACCAGCCTGGATTTTCTAACACGTTACGCAAAATTACGTTCGGTGTTAATGTGCCGTAGTAACCTAAACCAATGTAGGTGTCGTTTACTTTGTTCAAGCTTGCAACCGCTTTTAAATCACTTAAGGCTTGCGCTTCTGTTTTACTTTCTTCAATCGCAGGCAATGCTGATAAACGAATATCACTTGGTACGATTTCATTGATAAGTGCGTCAACCGACTCTGCGCCAATGTCTTTTAACATCGCTTGAGTTTGTTCGGCATTAGGGCCAATGTGACGACGAATAAAGTCTTGAGTTTGCTCTAAATAAGCAAGTGATTTTGATTGAGTAGTCATAAAACAGCTTCTCTTAAGTGGGTAATTAATTTACTGGGTCTTTAGTTACGGCGTAACTAAAATAAAGCCCCAAACAAGCAGTTGGAGGCTTAATAACAGATTTCGTAAACAGCTAGCTTTTTGGTAAGGCGCTAAATTTATCAGTCTTATAAGCTTAATAAGCCTTTAGCTAAAGGCTATTAAGCAAGTGAGATTAGACGAGTATCAAAAGCAACGCAGCATAAAAGCTAAATGTGCCCGAAATTAGTCTTCGTCAATAGAATTCGCGTAACCTTCAGCATCTAATAAAGCATCTAACTCTGCTTCATCAGCTAACTGAACCTTGAATAACCAACCAGCGCCAAAAGCGTCTGAGTTAACTAATTCAGGAGAATCTTCTAAGTCTTCATTTACTTCAATAACTTTACCTGAAACGGGTGCGTAGATGTCTGAAGCTGCTTTTACAGATTCTGCTACTGCAACGTCGTCACCAGTACTGATTTCGTCATCAACATCAGGTAATTCAACAAATACCATGTCACCTAATAAGTCTTGTGCATGTTCAGTGATACCAACTGTAACTACGCCGTTACCTTCTTGACGTACCCATTCGTGTGATGTTGCATATTTTAGTTCTGAAGGAATGTTGCTCATTTTTTATTTTCCTGAGGTTAATTATTGTTTATCGTAAACTCAATTTCAATTGTCGCTATTGGCTAACAATTAAATACTATAGCTTAATTATTCTTCTATATTGGACAAGCGCAAATAGATTTACCCTCGACCAACATTGTCATTCTACTTGCTTTTAAAACAAATTTTTATGATTAAAAATTAATTAAAAAACTTTTTTGCCATTGCGAACAAAGCCAGCTTTGATCACTTTAACGTTAACTAATTTTTTACGCATTTCTACTTCAACAGTGTCGCCTAAGCTTACGCTGCGAGGAACACGAGCCATAGCAATACTATGACCTAATGTTGGCGAGAATGTACCTGAGGTAATAATACCTTCACCAAATGGCGTAATCACTTTTAAGCCAGTGCGTAATACGCCTTTTTCTTCAAAGACTAAACCAACAAGTTTAGGTTGGTCGCCAGCAGCTTTTTGGGCAGTTAATACTTCACGGCCAATAAAGTTACGATCTGTTGGTTCCCAGCTAATGGTCCATGCCATGTTAGCCGCTAATGGCGAAACAGTTTCGTCCATATCTAAACCATAAAGATTCATGCCTGCTTCTAAGCGCAAGGTATCACGAGCGCCTAGACCACAAGGTGCAACACCTGCGTCGAGTAATTTTTGCCATAAATCTGCTGCTTGGTCTTCTGGAACCACTATTTCATAACCATCTTCACCGGTATAACCCGTGGTGGCAATGAATAAATCGCCGGCTTGAACACCAAAGAATGGCTTCATACCTTCAACAGCTTGAGTTTGCTCTGGTGTTAATAGTGAAGCTACTTTAGCTTTAGCTTGAGGACCTTGCACGGCAATCATGCCAAATTCAGGACGTTCGGTAATTGTAATGTCGAAACCAGCCGATTGTTCATTCATCCACGCTAAATCTTTTACGCGCGTTGCTGAATTAACAACCAAACGATAATAAGTTTCAGTGAAGAAATAAATGATCAAATCATCAATAACACCACCTTCGTGATTGAGCATACCGGTATAAAGGGCTTTACCTTCAACGGTTAATTTTGCAACATCGTTGATCACTAAACGGCGTAAATATGCTTTGGCATCAACACCTTTAATATCAACAATGGTCATGTGTGAAACATCAAACATGCCGGCATCAGTTCGAACAGCATTATGCTCTTCTATTTGCGAGCCGTAGTTAATTGGCATTTCCCAGCCGTGAAAATCAACTAGTTTTGCGCCAGCTTCAATATGCTTAGCATGTAATACGGTTTTATTAGTCATCGTATGTATTCCACTTTAATTGTTGAATTCACCATTAAGCCAAGCTTAAAGGTAGTATATTTACAAAATAATTGGCCAGATTATAGCCGCGCAAAGCAACCTATTCAACTAAAAACAAAGAAAACAGTCAATAATACAAATTTTAAACCAGATAAATATTTTAATCCAAATTTAATTTTTAAAACCACATGTTTTGAAAATTATAATCAGTTTTACTTCGTAAAAAAATAGAATCTTGGGTTTTTATTTTGTGTTTTTTACTGACATTTTTTTTCAGGAAAACTTATTAATTTAAAAGCTAATAATATCAAAAGGAAGGAGGAATATTAGGACGTTTATAAAATTATTTTTCATCGATTAACCATACACTTAAAAGACAATCATTAGATAAGTTTTATAAAACAGAGCAAACGTTATTACAAGCTCTTACGGTCATGTCAAAAGCGTTTGCTTAAATGCTCAAAGCAACGTTAATTTTAAAATAACTTGTCTTTGAGTTTTGCAAGTTTAGGTAAATCACTTTTCAAACCCAATGCTTGTTTAATTAAGACTTGCTTAACGGGCTTTAAGTTATTAATTAAAGACAAACCCAGACCTCTCAACAATTTTATAGCGCCTTGTTGAGGCGTAAACACTTGTTTAATTGACTCCATTGCTGCAACCATTTCGGTTGCTTCGGCTTTACGCCAACGCGAATATTCATTTAACAAACGAGTGGTTAACCAAGCATCATTAGGGGATTTTTGTTGGGTTATTTTGTCATTAATAATTTGCGCCAATGATACCGCGTCAAGTAAACCTAAATTAACGCCCTGGCCTGCTAATGGATGAATGGTATGAGCAGCGTCACCAACTAAAGCAATACGCTCTTGAACAAAGCTTTGGGCGATACGCATAGTTAGCGGATGAGTAAAACGTTTACTCTGCAGTTCAATATTCCCTAATTTTCCATCACTTGCTGCCGTTAACGCTTTTGAAAACTCTGCTGGGGTTAAGCCATTTAAACGAATTGCATCTTCGGGGGATGTAGACCAAACAATCGAGCATAAGTCTTGCGTTCCAAGAGCGTCGTTAAGTGGTAGTAGCGCTAGAGGGCCAGTTTCTAGAAAAACTTGCCATGCGGTATTTTGGTGTCCTTGTGAACATTTTACCGTAGCAACAATAGCATGATGATCATAATCACGAAAAGTTAAAGGGAACGCCATTTGACGTCTAACCCAAGAATTTGCGCCATCAGCACCAACCACTAATTTAGCGGTTATTGGCATAGGGTTGCCGTTAGTTGATGTAAAACTAACAAAAGCCTCACTTTCACCAATACTTATATTACTTAAGGTATTCTCAGTATAAAAAATTATACCTTGATCTGCTTGTGCTTTTTGCCAAAGGCTCTGACGTATAACGCTATTTTCAACGATCCAACCTAGCTGTTCATTGGCTGAGGTATCGGCTAAATCGTCACAAGAAAAAAGTAACTTGCCAAAGCCAGCTTTATCCCAAACATGCATATCAGTATAAGCTTGAATACGTTTTTGTTGAATTAATGGCCAAACATCAAGATTATCAAAAATTTGTTTACTGGCGACATTAAGCGCACTAACTCGAACATCAGGCTGTTCTGATAATTCATCCGGCGGAGAAGTGTCAACAATAGCAACGGTTAACTGTGTTTGCTGACGTAGCGCTAAAGCTAAGGTTAAGCCCACCATGCCGCCGCCAACAATTAATACATCAAATTTTTGCATGTTATTCTTCTTAATTTTAAAATGTCTTTACGTTAGGTTAATTGGGTATTTTTTTAACCTTGGTTTCACCCTTAATAACCCATCGTTTTTCTAACGAGGCGACTTTTTAAAGGTGATAAATAATTCATAACTTTCAAACCAACATTACGACCTATAACTAAAGGGGGCAATTTATTTGAAAAAAGTGTCACTAACGAATCGGTTAAACCAATGACTTGCTGATGATCTAACTTTCGTTGCGAGGCATAATGACTTAACAGAGAAAATTGTCCAATGTCTTGATTGTTATTTAAGGCTACTTTGATCAGCTCCACCATTTGCTTAACATCTCTTACACCCAAATTAAAACCTTGTCCGGCAATAGGATGAATAGTGTGAGAAGCATTACCAATAAGTGCCATGCGATGAAAAACCTGTTCATCTGCCATTAATAATTTAAGCGAATATACATCGCGCTTACCCACTTGGGTTATTGCGCCAAGCCAACTACCAAAAGCATTTTCAAGTTCATCTTGGAATTGTTTATCGCTAAGTGCTAGCATTTTATCTGCTTGTTCAGGCGGTAATGTCCATACCAAAGAACAACGACTATCACTTGTTGCGCTCCCCTGTTTTGACAGCGGTAACATCGCAATAGGACCAGTATCAGTAAAGCGTTCAAAAGCCAAATTGTTGTGGGGAATCGCCGTACTTACATTGGTAATAAGTGCCGATTGATCGTAGTGAGACTCTTGCACAGCAATGTTAGCAAATTTTCGACAGGCTGAATGAACACCATCACAGGCTAATAGTAATTTCGCGCTAAGCTTTGCTGTTGAATTAAGCGTCAGTTCAACCTGCTCTTTTTGCCAAGTAATATCGGTTATTTTATCGGGAGTGAACCAAGTGATATTACCTGTTATTTTGTTTTTCTCTTTTAAACTGCTTAATAATGCTTGCCCAAGCAATGACATTTCAACAACAAAGCCGAGTGCATTAACTTGATGATGCTCAGCATAAAGTCGAGCTTTACCGTAGAAGCCTCGATCAGAGATATGAATATTTTTAATGGGCTCGGCTAGGTGCTTTAATTGTTGCCAAACGCCTAAACGTTCTAAATAGGTTGCTGTGCCATGTGAAAGCGCTAACACACGATCGTCAAAAGTTAATCTTGGATCTTCTAATACCGGATTAGCTTCAACAATGGCAATAGACAGTGGCTGACCCTGTTGTTTTTTGCAGTCGATCAAACTCAGTGCCATTAATGCACCAGATAAACCACCACCAGAAATTACGATATCGAATTCTTTTTTCATAGTTACTTTTTTTAGCTATTTAATACAGTCGCTTAAGATAAAGCGTTAAAGTGAAATGCTAAGTTCATTGCCAATTCATCATTGAACTGTGAAATAAAACATTGATTAATGATTGCTGCCTGAATTTAAATACGTAAATCTATGATGACAAGTTCATATGGCAATGTGAATTGACGATAAAAAAGTCAGTTAATTATTCGCAGTCATTAGTTGTTCAATTTCAGCAATTGATTTTGGCGCATTTACCGTTAAGTTTTCATGACCTTGATCAGTTACTGCTATATTATCTTCAATTCTTATTGCTATACCGCGCCACTTTTTATCAACACTATAATCATCAAGTGGAATATAGATGCCCGGCTCTATGGTCATCACCATACCTTGTTCAAACGCTCGACATTGCTCGCGTTTATCATTTGACTGATAATCACCAACGTCATGAACATCTAAACCCAACCAGTGCCCTAAACCATGAATAAAATACTTTTTACAGGCTTTGTCCTCGATTAACAGAGCTAAATTCCCAGACAATATACCTAAACGATGTAAACCTGAAGTTAGGAAGTTATTCACTAAAACATTAAGCTCGGCAAAGGTTGCGTGTGGCTTTATTGCATCAATCGCTAAGTTCTGTGCATCTAGCACGAGTTGATAGACTTCTCGTTGTGCTAATGTGAACTTGCCATTTGCAGGAAAGGTGCGAGTAATGTCAGCCGCATAGCCGCTAAGTTCACCACCGGCGTCAATCAACACCAATTCATTATTTTTCAGTACGTCATCATTGTTAGTGTAATGTAAAATATTGCCATTATCACCACAGGCAACGATACTGCCATAAGCTGGGTGCCTTGCACCATTACTGGCAAATTCATGCAATATTTCCGCTTCTAATTGGTATTCAAATTTACCAATCGCTGACTGTTTCATCGCTCTGGCATGAGCCGCACCGCTAATAATATTTACTTGACGCATAATATCGAGTTCGCCAGCACTTTTGATTAAACGCATTTCTTCAATAATATTTCGACAATCAACCAGTAGTGTCGGTGCTTTTACGCCAAGGCGGCTTTGCGCTTTAACCGCTGACAACCATGCATATATTTGGCTATCTAAGCGGGTACTTTTTCCTTGGCAAAACAACAAGTGACTTTTATCCGCAATATAATCAGGGAGGTATTCATCTATTTCGGTTAGTGGAAAACATTCATCTACACCATAATGCTCTACCGCTAACGTTTGTCCTACTCGCCTACCGTGCCAGACTTCTTGAAGGGCATTTTTCTCAAGGTTAAATAAAATACTTTGTTGATTTTCTTCTCCCTTATCAGCAGATTTAATCAGCACTAAAACAGCATCAGGTTCGTTATATCCCGTTAGATAATAAAAACTTTTATCTTGGCAAAAAGCATATTCGGTATCGTTGCTACGCGTGACTTCTTGTGCAGCGGAAAATATCGCAATAGAATTTTCTGGCATCGAAGCAAAAAATTGAGCACGACGTTGGATGAATTCGGCCAAAGGTAATAAAGTATTTTTAACTAAAGTTGATGTATTCATGACTTGATCTTTTTTTAGTGGACAGTATCTTCTGCGCTTTTACTTTCTGGCGGTGAGCCGAGCTCAGTAAAACACAATAAAGCAGAAATTCTGACATATTCAGCTATTTCAAAATAGGCTTGCTCGGTATCTTCGTCTTCTTCCATTTCGTCAGACAAATTAGAGATTTCAGCAAAATCAATAAGGACTTCTTTAACGTCTTCTGATAATACCGCTTTGTTTTTTTGTTGTAGGCCGAATCCTAAATTGAAGCCTTGTACCCAAACACTTAAGGCATGGCCACGTTCAACTATACTATCGTCATCATCTGGTAACGTTAATTGAAAACCATAAGAGTCATCAATAATGTCATGCCAAACTTTTGCAAACATTGATTTCACCAACGACTTAACGGCACGAGGTAAACCTTCGCCGTTGTTAAACAAGTCATTAATCATCACGATATAGTCCTCACTTTCAAAGGTAAAACCGGCACAAACTAAGCCAGTTAATACCCCATGTAATTCAGCGCCATGGACGGTAATACTTTCTGTTGTAAGAATTGCTTGCACTGAGGCAAAGTCTAAAGAGGTTTCGTTGGACATGTTTTAATCATCAATAAAATGCGTGAGTTAATGCAAGGTATCGTAACATTCACGCTTTTATGATGCTAGAGATTAAAAGGAGAAAACCCTAGAGAACGCTTGCATAGTGTACTGCTCATCGCTATAGTGCTCAGATATGTATATATTACTATTAATTAAGATGTTTTTGTGAGAATAAGCCTGTTATGAGTCAACACTCGGTTACCATTGAAGTTGCTAATAGAAGACTGAAGATTTCATGTCCTAGCGGGCAAGAGTCGTCTTTACTATTAGCCGCTGAAGAGTTAAACCAACGTTTGCTAATAGACAGTAAAACTTGTTCTATAAAGACACCTGAACAATCACTAGTAATGACTGCACTTAACTTATCTAATGATTTATTAGCTGCTCGTAAAGAAATTATCGATGAACGTGCTGCGATGCAAAGTAAAATTGATTTACTACAAGCGACTATCAAACAAGCTGTAATTTCCGAATACCTCAAGAAAGCCTGATTTTTCAGCAACCTCTGTTCACTAAAAAAACAAACAAACTTAAGTTACAAAAAAACACTTAAATCGCTTTGAAAAATTAGCTATACTAATTTCGTCTTCTGGGGTGTTTGTATGTTAACTATGTCCCTGAGCCGATAAGTTTTAACTAAGGAAGTTGATTATTAACTATTGTGCAAGCCCGGCTCGTATCGGGAAGCCTACGGTTGAAATGATACCTCCGCCCTGAACACCCGGTGTTCAGGACTAAAGTCGACTGCGGCACCTTGGAAGCATCCTTTTTATAATCATATTAGACATATTAGGTTTAAACATATTAGGCTTAGACATATTAGGCTTAAACCTGATACCTCCGCGCAGCACCTAACAACACCCAGTGTTCAGGACTAAAGTCGACTGCGGCACCTTGGAAGCATCCTTTTTAAAACCATAGCAGGTTTAAACATATTAGGCTTAGACCTGATACCTCCGCGCAGCACCTAACAACACCCAGTATTCAGGACTAAAGTCGACTGCGGCACCTTGGAAGCATCCTTTTTATGTTCATATTAGACTTATTAGGTTTAAACATATTAGGCTTAGACCTGATACCTCCGCGCAGCATCTAATAACACCCGATTTATCAAATATTATTTATAATGTTATAGCTGAAATAAAGAATAAAAGGCTAACTTACTATATACTTAATAGACTTATTGTTATTAATTAGCTTACTTGTTTATATGCCTATAAAATACCTCTGTGTAATGCTGTTGCTAATGCTGAATACTTCATCAAGTATCGCTAAGCAACTTGTTGTTACTGAGATATTACCGCCCTACCAATTCTATCAAGAGAATACTGCTCTAAGTGGATTCTCCGTAGAAGTCATGCAGGAAATATTCAAAATTACCGGTGATGAAATTGATTTACAAGTATTCCCTTGGGCTCGAGCTTATAAAACCGCACTTAACCAACCCAATACTCTTATCTTTTCACTATCTCGCACCAAAGTTCGAGAAAATCTATTTATTTGGGGCGGTAAATTAATGAGAGAAGATATTTATGCTTGGTGTTTACAAGAAAAATTTAAAACACCCGTCACTGATATAGAGCAACTTAAAAAATATAAATTGGCGGTCACTAATTCGTCAAGTACCGCTCAATATTTTCAGCAACAAGACTACCCCTTTATTTATACTGTCGTTTCACCAGAGCAAAGCTTACAGATGCTCTACCTTAATAGAGTTGATTTTATAACGGGAACAAAGAGCACCTTAGTGGCGCGAGCGAGTAAATTAAATTTAGAGGTAAGTAGACTAAAAAAAATTATACCTCTCTCAGTCGTTAATCATGACTTATATTTTGCTTTTAGTCTAAATAGCGATAAAAAGATTGTCACTAAATATACCAACGCTTATAAAATAATAGAGAAAAATGGCACTTTAGACAAACTGAGAAATAAGTGGCAAGTGCAGTAAACGCTACATACTTAGTAAATAATGGCTAGTGCGCTTTACTTTTATCTAAAAAATCAATATAACAAAGACGAATTTTATCAGTTAGTTAATAACCATAGACAACATGACCCAAAATCATCTAGCCAACAAATCAAAAAAACCACAAGGGCAAGTTTATGCTGACACACCAGCGATCGGTATTTTTGACTCTGGCATTGGTGGTTTGTCGATTGCTAAGTGTATCCATCAACATTTACCCAATGAAAATCTTATTTATGTGGCTGATAGTCAATTTGCACCTTATGGCGATAAGTCGTCAGCAGAAATTATTGAACGGGTAAATAAAATTGCTGACTGGTTGATTCGCCAACAGGTAAAAGCCATTGTTGTTGCCTGTAATACCGCAACAGTTAGCGCTATCGATCAACTGCGTTTAAGGGTTTCAATTCCAATTATTGGCGTTGAACCAGCGATAAAACCCGCTGCGTTGCACAGTAAAACAAAGAAGGTAGCCTTGTTAGTAACAGGGGCAACCGCAATAAATACTCGTTTTCTATCTTTAGTGAATAAGCATAAAAATGGCGCTGAAATTTATATTCAGCCATGCCCTGGCTTAGTAGAGCTTATCGAGCAAGGCCTTCATGAAAGTGAACAGTGCCTTGAAATACTGCATACTTTTTTGCAACCTCTTGTGCAAAGTAATATAGATACCTTAGTCTTAGGTTGTACACATTACCCCTTTGTTCGTTCGCTTATACAAAGAATTGTTGGTGATAAAATTACCATCATGGAAACCGCTCAGCCCGTAACGGATCAACTTACTCGGCAACTGGCAAACCAAGGATTATTGGCAAGTACTCTATCTATTTCACAACAACACTTTTTTAGCTCTAAGGTATCTAAGCAACAAGCCAAATTGATGTCAGTACTTTTTGGTCAGAATGTTACCCTTCAGCAATTTCCTGCTCTATAAATGAACAATTAATAATTATTTTTAGCCGTTTAGCCATCTAGGCGTAAAAAAACTAGAAAATAGTTAATCTTGCAGTTAGAATAACTCCAATTCGAAAATATTTTAAACTATTACATTTTTCTGAGGTTATATGTCTACTCAATTTTTCACTTCTGAATCAGTTTCTGAAGGTCATCCGGATAAAATCGCCGATCAAATTTCTGATGCGGTACTTGATGCTATTATCGCTAAAGATAAGAATGCTCGTGTCGCTTGTGAAACTATGGTGAAAACTGGTGTAGCTATTATTTCAGGTGAAGTTTCTACCACGGCATGGGTTGATCTAGAAGCGATTACCCGTAATGTTATCAGTAATATTGGCTATACTTCGTCTGACGTTGGTTTTGATGGTGAAACTTGTGGCATTATGAATTTAATTGGTCAGCAATCACCTGAGATTGCCCAAGGTGTTGACCGAGCAAACCCTGAAGATCAAGGTGCTGGTGACCAGGGATTAATGTTTGGTTATGCGACCAATGAAACTGAAACGTTAATGCCTGCACCAATATTTTATTCTCATCGTTTAGTAGAGCGTCAAGCTGAAGTGCGTAAATCAGGGGTCTTACCTTGGTTGCGTCCTGATGCTAAATCTCAAGTCACTTTTATTTATGAAGATAATAAGCCAGTAGCGATTGACGCGGTTGTTTTATCAACTCAACATAATCCAGAGATTTCTCAAGAAGATTTGCACGAAGCTGTGATGGAAAATATTATCAAAGCTGTGTTACCTGCCGAGTTATTAACTAAAGATACTAAATACTTTATTAATCCTACTGGCCGTTTTGTTATTGGTGGTCCGGTAGGTGATTGTGGTTTAACGGGTCGTAAAATTATTGTTGATACCTATGGCGGCATGGCTCGTCATGGTGGTGGTGCTTTCTCAGGAAAAGATCCATCAAAAGTTGATCGCAGTGCTGCTTATGCTGGTCGTTATGTAGCAAAAAACATCGTTGCGGCTGGTTTAGCTGACCGTTGTGAAATTCAAATTTCTTATGCCATTGGTATTGCTGAGCCAACGTCAATTTCAATTGAAACCTTTGGTACCGGTAAAGTCTCTGAAGCAAAATTAATTGAATTGGTAAGAGCACATTTTGATTTACGACCATACGGCATTACTAAGATGCTTGATTTGTTACACCCTATGTATCAGATGACAGCAGCTTACGGACATTTTGGTCGTGAACCTGTTGAAGTCACTGTTGGTGATGATACTTTTACTGCATTTACGTGGGAAAGAACTGATAAAGCTGACGCACTTAGAAAAGCTGCTGGTTTTTAGTTTTCACGACTAAACATCAAGGCTCCTAATAAAAAAGCGACTTAATAAGTCGCTTTTTTTATGTTCAAAGGGTAAATAGCAACCTAGCTCATCACGACTTAGTCGACTGTGCTTTTTTGCTGGCAACTTTATCTTTTCGTCGTTGTTCGATAACATCTTGAACATTG
Source organism: Colwellia sp. BRX8-4 (assembly GCF_014077345.1). NCBI lineage: Bacteria > Pseudomonadati > Pseudomonadota > Gammaproteobacteria > Alteromonadales > Colwelliaceae > Colwellia > Colwellia sp. BRX8-4. The sequence continues at coordinate 50,457 of NZ_JACGVS010000021.1, read as the reverse complement.
CCACCAATATGCTTTTCGCCTCGTTGGTTCGCTAAATTTATTTGACGCTCACGCTCAGCGAAACCACTGCGCTGCTCGTCGGTATACTTGTCATAACAACGATGACAACTCACACCTTTAACATAGTGTTCGCTTTGCATTTCTTCGCTTGTTATCGGGTAACGACAAGCAAAACATTGGTCGTACTGGCCTTGCTCTAAACCATGTCCAACGGCAACACGGCCATCAAAAACAAAACATTCGCCTTCCCACATTGAATTCTCTTGTTCAACTTCTTCTAAATATTTAAGCACACCTCCCTCAAGGTGGTAAACGTCTTCGAAGCCTTGCTCTTTCAAGTAAGCTGTTGATTTTTCGCAACGAATACCACCAGTACAATACATAGCCACTTTTTTGTGCTTATTTTTATCTAAATGTTGGGCAACATATTCTGGAAATTCACGGAACGTTTCAGTCTTAGGGTTAACGGCGTTTTTAAAGGTACCAATTTCAATTTCATAATCGTTACGCGTATCAATCAATAAAACTTCTGGATCTGAAATAAGCGCATTCCAGTCTTTTGGTTTCACATAAGTACCAACGGTTAATAATGGGTCAATGCCTTCAACACCCATAGTAACAATTTCTTTTTTTAATTTTACTTTGCTACGTTGAAAAGGGTTTTCATCAGCATATGAATATTTATGAGAAACATTAATTAAACGTTCATCCGTCTCTAAATGAGCTAAAAGCAGATCGATACTGGCTTTTGTACCTGCAACCGTACCGTTAATACCTTCGTTAGCGAGTAATAACGTACCTTTGATCTCGTTTTCTAACATAACGCTTAATAAAGGTGATTTAAGTTGTTCGAAGTTTTCTAAGCGCACAAATTTATAAAGTGCACAGACAGTAATATTTTGCATAGTAATAATACCCATTGAGCCAGCCAGAACGTAAATCCGGAGCTGTAGATTAATATAAAACCAACACCTGCTACTAGCGATGTTAGTCGAAAGATGCGCATTCTATCAAAAGCGCTTATTTAGATAAAGTACCTCGTCGCTCGCCTTAATTATAAAGTTGTTGTCTATCGTATTATTTAGAGCTAAAAAAAGACTTAACACCACAGTGAAAAGTCTTTTAAAAGGCAAAGTATTTCAATAAAAATTCGTTAACTCGGTGAGCCTTTAAGTTTTTCGCGCAACCTTTGAATAATCATATAGAAATATGGCACAAGTAAAGTACCCAATATAGTAGCAGCTAACATACCTGATAGTACGGTAACACCCAAGAATATCCGGCTACTAGCGCCTGCCCCCGAAGACATAACCAAAGGAATTACACCTAACACAAAAGAGAGTGCAGTCATTAATACGGCTCTAAATCTTAATTTTGCGGCATCAAGCGCGGCTTCCATAATACTTTTACCTGCGGCTCTAAGTTCCATGGCAAACTCAACAATAAGAATCGCGGTTTTAGTCGATAAGCCGATGAGTAGCACTAACCCCACCTGAGCATAAATGTTATTCTCCATGCCCAAGATATACAGCGTTAACATTGAACCAAACAATGCCAAGGGAACCGCTGCGATAACCGAGAATGGTATGGTCCAGCTTTCATATTGCGCCACTAAAAATAAGTAAACAAACAACAATGCTAAGCCAAATAGAACAGGTGCTAAATTACCTGCCTCAATTTCTTGTTTAGACTGCCCGGCCCATTCGAAAATATAGCCCTGAGGTAAGTTTCCAGCTAATTCTTCCATAATAGCTATTGCCTCACCTGATGAATGACCACTCGCTGCTTGCCCAGTAATGTTAGCACTACGATATAAATTAAAGTGTCCGATACTTGTTGGTCCTAAAATAGGTTCTAACTTAGCCAGTGTCGTTAATGGCACCATTTCACCCTCTTGATTACGGACAAAATAGTGACGTAAGTCAGACGGGTCTTTGCGGAACTCTTTTTCTGCTTGAACAGTTACTCTATAAGTACGACCAAACTGGCTAAAATCGTTAATATACATTGAGCCAAGTTGGGCTTGTAAAGTAATAAAAATATCAGACAAAGCGACACCTTGGGCTTTGGCTTTATTTCGATCGACCTCTAAAAAATATTGCGGAACATTAGCGCGGTAAGTACTAAAAACTTGATTTAATTCAGGACGCTGATTAGCTTCATAAATAAGACCATTCATCACTTGCGCCAAATCACTTGGGCTTCTGCCTTCACTATCTTGTAATTTAAATTCAAACCCCGAACTTGACCCTAGCCCAGGAATAGGCGGCGGATTAAATATCATGATTTGCGCGTCTGGTATGGTCCAAAGTTGCCCCATTAAACGTTGAATAACAGCACGTAACGCTAATTCTGGTTCAGTTCTGTCCTCCCAATCTTTTAGCATAATAATGCCTAAACCATTATTAGAACCCGCTCCTCCTAATAATGAAAAACCAGCAACAGTAATCACATCAGTCACCGCAGGATCAGCTTTTATTATCGGCGTTATTTTATCAATAAGTGCTTGTGTTCTATTACTCGATGCAGCATCTGGTAATTGAATATTAAGAAAAACATAACCTTGGTCTTCACTTGGCACAAACCCCGAAGGTACCGACGTTGTTAACCAACCAGTTGCCATAAATAAAACACCAACAATAATACCAACACGAGCGGCGCGTTTTAATAAAAAATTTACCGCTGTGGTATAGCCTCCAGTCATCTTCTTAATACCCCGTTCAAAGGGAATTAACCATTTTATTGGCTTCATATTATCTTTACTTAATAACACCGTACAAAGCGCAGGGCTAAGTGTTAAGGCATTAACAGAAGAAATGATAACGGCAAATGAAATAGTAACCGAGAATTGTTTGTACAGTTCTCCGGTAATACCTGGCATAAAGGCCACAGGAATAAATACTGCTAGTAACACCAAAGTAGTCGCTATAATAGGACCTGAGACTTGTTCCATTGCCTTAGTGACAGCGGCTTTTATTTCAAGTTGCTCTTCTTTAAGGATTCGTTCTACGTTTTCAATAACGATAATCGCATCGTCAACGACTATACCTATCGCCAGTACTAAGCCAAAAAGAGTGATAGTGTTTATCGAATAGTCCATGGCCAACATAAAGGCAAAAGTACCTATTAATGACACAGGTATCGCGATGGTCGGAATAAGTGTTGCTCGCCAATTTTGTAAAAATAAGAACACTACTAAAACTACTAAGACTATCGCCTGAAATAAAGTCACTTTCACTTCGTCAATAGAGCGTAAGATAAACTCAGTGGTATCGTAAGGGATAGCGTATTCAAGCCCTGCAGGAAAACGTGTTGATAGTTTTTCCATTTCCAGTTTAACCAAACGAGCAACTTCTGTTGCATTTGCACCAGGTAATTGATAAATAACTAAGAATGCAGTTTCGTTGCCATTTAAGCGTGCTTGAACACCATAGTTTTGCGATCCTAGTTCTAAGCGTGCAATATCGCACAAACGGACAAAATTACCGTTTGTGCGAGCACGAACAATGGTTTGCCCGAACTCTTCAACCGTTTTTAAGCGCCCTCTTGCTTGAATGGAGTACTCAAATTGTTGGTTAGGCAATGCCGGGCTTGCACCTAACTTGCCAGCAGCAACAATTAAATTTTGTTCTTGAAGGGCTTGTTTTACCTCGGTAACGGTAACCCCTAATGATGCCATACGGTCGGGTCTTAACCATGCACGCATGCTGTAAGTCATTTCACCCATCACACTGGCTTCAGCAACGCCAGGGATACGTCCTAACGGTTCAGTTAGTGAATTAGTCGCATAGTTACTTAAAAACAATTGGTCGATTTCAGCTTGTTTTGAAAATAAATTGATCGCCATTAACATCGAGCTAGACTTTTTCTTAACCGTAACCCCCAAGCGTGTTACTTCTGAAGGCAATGCACTTTGAGCCAATGCGACACGATTTTGCACATTGACCTGTGCCATATTGTCATCGATACCGACTTTAAAAAACACGGTAATGGTTGCTGAGCCATTATTTGAAGCGGTTGATTCGATGTACATCATATCTTCGACACCATTGATTTTTTCTTCAATGGGACGAATAACTGACTCTTCGACAACTTGCGCACTCGCACCTGGATACACCGCAGTAATTTGCACTTGTGGTGGTGTTATTTGTGGGTACATATTAACGGGTAATAAGCCCATAGCAATGATGCCTGCTAAGGTGATAACAATTGAAATAACAAAGGCAAACTTGGGGCGATGAATAAACGTTTTACTGATCATAGCAGTCCCCTTATTGGGCTAAAAAGTCAGAAATAATACCGGTAAATGGATCAATACTTTTAGCTACGGGTTTAACTTCAACACCATTTCTGACTTTTTGTAAACCTTCGACAATAACCCGCTCGTTGGCGTTAATACCTGATTCAACCACCCACATTGCATTAATTCTTCGCCCTAAAGTAACCAGACGCTGTGAAACTTTATTATCTTCGCCAACAACAAGGACAAATTTTCCTTGTTGGCTTTCCTGTACAGCGACCTGAGGCACTAAGGCCATTTGTTCTTTTTTCTTACCTTCTATAATTAAAGTAAGAAATAAACCGGGCACAATAATACCATCAGGGTTATTAAATATTGCGCGTAATTCAACCGTTCCCATGCCTTGATCTATTTTTGTTCCGGCAAACGTTAACAGGCCCTTTTCACTATATTGAGTGTTATTAGGTAAAAGTAAGGAAATATCAATCGATAAATCTTCAGGCTTTTGAGTGTTTTTATGTTTTTGTAAATAAGAAACATATTCGCTTTCTTCTACTTGAAAACTGACATACATAGGATCTGTTGCTGTTAATGTCGCCAGTGTGTTACTACTTGGGCTGATAATCGTGCCAATACTATAATTTACTTTGCCAATACGTCCTGAAAATGGCGCTTTAATAACGGTGTAACTTAAATTCAACTCAGCGTTTTCTAATGTTGATTGGGCGACCTGCACTGATGCCCTTGCTTGTGAATCATTAGTTATTAATTTATCGAGATCAGATTGAGAAATATAACCTTGCCCTGCGACTTCACGCCCACGTTTTAAGTCTCTTGCAGCACCATTAGCACCAGCGACTTTACTGGCTAAATCGGCTTTTGCTGACTCTAAAGAAACTTGGTAAGCCGCGGGATCAATATTAAGTAACACTTGAGATTTTTCAACAATAGAGCCTTCACTAAAGTTACGATCGATTAACTCACCTTCAACCCTAGCGCGTAAGTCAACTTCTTTTGACGCAACTGAACGAGCAACAAATTCACGGTAACTACCAATTTCATTGACCTTTATTTGATAAACAGAAACAGCGGGAGCAGGAGCTGCTATTTTAACTTGTTCAACTTGTCCACAACTTATCACTGTAAAAGTCATCACTGATAAAAGACTAACGCGAAATAAAATAGGTTGAAAAGCTTGCTGATATTTTGTGAACATCTATGTTCTCCGTTTAGTGCTAACAGCACGTGACAAAACTACTATTAAGAATAAATTGCTAAAGAATATATTATTACATGTGATGATAGTTAATTCAGTCTGAAAATGTATTTAAACATTGAAAACACCTTATGCTTTTTTTAAATAGCCGTTTTTACGCTATTTTATAAAATCATAATTGAAATATGAGCAAGTCGCCCTTATATTTCTTGATAAGATAATAAAAAATATTAATAAAAATGAGCAATCCTAGAATTTTTCAGCAACAATCATTTTCTGTTGGCGACACTATTACTTTAAGTGAAGATGCCTTTGGCCATACCATAAGAGTTCTGCGTTTAAAAAGTGGTGATGATTTAACCCTTTTTAATGGCGAATTAAACCAAGGTGTACTTGGCGATTATCAAGCTGAAATAACTGACGTTAGTAAAAAAAATGCCCAAGTCATTATAAAATCGTTCAGCGAAAAAAATGTTGAATCACCATTAAATATTCATTTAGGGCAAGGTATTTCACGTGGCGACCGAATGGACTTTACCTTACAAAAATCGGTGGAGCTGGGTGTTAACACCATTACCCCGCTATTTACCGAACGTTGCGGAGTAAAGCTAAACGGCGATCGCTTACAGAAAAAAATAGACCAATGGCAAAAAATAGTGGTCAGTGCTTGTGAACAAAGTGGCCGTTGTTCGGTCCCTATTGTTATGCCTGCTGTTTATTTAGATGAATGGCTAACTCAACAAACTGCTTCATTAAAACTAAATTTACACCCAAAAGCGCAATACTCAATAATGAATTTGCCTGAAAAAAACATAAATGATTCAAATCAGCGAGTGCGTTTACTTATTGGTCCAGAAGGCGGTTTAAGTGACGATGAAATTAAACGAGCCAATCAAGCCTCTTTTGTTGATGTTTTATTAGGACCAAGAATATTAAGAACAGAAACGGCAGCATTAACGGCAATTACCGCATTGCAATGCCGCTTTGGCGATATTAATTAGTAACGAACACATTAGGAAATAAAGATGACAATTAAACTTGGCGTAGTAATGGACCCTATTTCACAGGTCAATGTAAAGAAAGATTCATCTATGGCGATGATGTTCGAAGCTCAAAAGCGCGGTTACGAAATTTATTACATGGAAATGAAAGATTTATACCTTGATCAAGGACAATGCCGTGCCACAGCACAAAAATTAAAGGTTTTTGACGATCCTCAACATTGGTATGAACTAGACGAAGTAAACGACATAGCTGTTTCAGAACTTGACGCGGTTTTAATGCGTAAAGATCCTCCTTTTGATACCGAATTTATCTACGCGACCTACATGCTTGAGCGCGCAGAAGTTGAAGGCACATTAATTGTAAACAAACCACAAAGCTTGCGTGACTGTAACGAAAAACTTTTCACCGCTTGGTTTGCAGAGTTGACACCACGTACCTTAGTGACACGTAACAATGATAAAATTCGTGAATTTCATCAAAAAGAAAAAGACATTATTATTAAGCCACTTGATGGCATGGGCGGTGCGTCAATTTTTCGTATAAAAGAAAATGATGCTAATGTCGGTGTTATATTAGAAACACTCACCAACCACGGTAATCAATACGCCATGGTGCAAGAATTCATGCCTGAAATTAAAGATGGTGATAAACGTATTCTTATTGTTAACGGTGAACCTATGCCTTATTGCCTTGCACGTATCCCTGCACAAGGTGAAACGCGTGGTAATCTAGCTGCCGGTGGCCGTGGTGAAGCAAGACCCCTTAGTGCTACCGATAGGTTAATTGCTGAAACTATTGCACCAGAATTGAAGAAACGTGGTCTATACTTTGTTGGGTTAGATGTTATTGGTGACAAAGTTACCGAAATTAACGTTACCAGTCCCACCTGTATCCGAGAAATTGAAGCTGCATATCCTATTAATATCAGTGGAAAATTAATGGATGCAATAGAAGAAAATATTCGTCCTAGAGTATAAATATTTTAGTTATATTTTTTACCATTTAAAGTTATGAGTCTCTACTAGCGGTGATCCTTTGAAATAAACGATCACCATACCTCTATAAAAACAATGATACATAGAGTTTTTTTAAAACTTAAAGTGTAAAAGGTGATGGTATGGAAAGCTTAGAAAATCAACTATTAATTGCAATGCCTGCATTAGACGATGCCTATTTTAATAAAACCGTAACTTATATTTGTGAGCACAATGAAGAAGGCGCTATGGGTCTTATTATTAACTTACCCGTTAATGTGACTTTAAACGAATTGCTCATCCAGATAGATGCTAAAAAAGAACAAGCACCTGAGTTAGGTCAACAAGTGCTAACCGGAGGTCCTGTTTCTCAAGACCGAGGTTTTGTTCTACATAGCCCACAAGATTGCTGGAAACAATCGTTATCGCTAAGTAAAGAGGTCATGATCACCACCTCTAAAGATATTTTAATGGCGTTAGGGACAGAAGGTGCGCCTGAAAAATATATGGTTACCTTAGGTTATGCTGGTTGGGGGCCTGGTCAATTAGAAGAAGAAATAAAAACTAACGCCTGGCTTTTAACCCCTGCTGATGGTGATATTGTTTTTAATACACCGATTGAGCAGCGCTGGAAAAAAGCCACAGAAAAACTAGGTATTGATATGGCTCATTTATCTACGGATATTGGCCATGCTTAACAACATTGAGGAATAATAAGTGTCAAAAGATGTCGGCCAACGCACCGTTTTAGGTTTTGATTTTGGTAAAAAATATATTGGCGTTGCTGTTGGCCAAGAAATGACCGGAAGTGCCTCTCCTTTAGGCTCGATTAGAGCTAAAGAAGGTATTCCTAATGAGATGGAATTAACAAAATTTATTAAAGAATGGCAACCTGACTATTTAGTAGTGGGATTACCCTTAAATATGGATGGTAGTGAGCAACAATTAACCCTTGATGCCAAAAAATTTGGTAACCGCTTATCGAATAAATTCGCCCTGAAGGTAGAATTTCAAGATGAACGTTTAACCACAGCAGATGCCAAAGAACGTTTATTTGCCGCAGGAGGCTATCGTAATTTAAAAAAGGATAATATTGATGCTGAGTCAGCAAGATTAATTATTGAAAGCTATTTTGAAACGCTTTACGACTAGAAAATAGCAATATAGTCAAACCACATAAAGCTCATGCGTCAAGTGGTTTGACTATCTATTGTTACACGGTTCAAGAAACTTAGCTTAACACCTAGCAATGTTTCTTAAGTATCTGTTAACTAAATATCTTTAGGGCCAAAACCGTCAATGGTCACGCCACTTAATGCACCGGTGCCTCCTTGCTCATTACTGCGCAACTTAATCATTAAGCGTAAATCATTAGGTGAATCAGCATGATGCAATGCATCAGCATAGTTTATTGAGCCTTTTTGATACAACTCAAACAAAGCACCATCAAAGGTCTGCATGCCAAGTTCTTTAGACTTTTCCATCACTTCTTTAATACTACCAATATCACCTTTTTTAATAAGTTCAGCGATATAAGGCGAGTTAAGTAAGATCTCAATCGCCGCAACACGCCCGTTACCGTCGCAGGTAGGGATCAGTTGCTGAGCGATAATACCGCGTAAATTTAACGCTAAATCAAACAATAACTTGCCATGTTGATCGGCAGGCACTAAATGCATAATACGGTCAATCGCTTGGTTAGCATTATTTGCATGCAAGGTTGCGATACATAAGTGCCCGGTTTCAGCAAAGCTTAACGCATGTTCCATGGTTTCTTGGTTACGGATCTCACCAATTAAGATAACATCGGGTGCTTGGCGTAATGAGCTTTTTAAGGCCGCATCGAAACTTTCAGTGTCTAAACCAACCTCTCGTTGCGTTACCATACAACGCGCATGTTCATGAACAAATTCAACAGGGTCTTCAATGGTAAGAATATGGCCACGCGAATTTTTATTACGATAGCCAATCAATGAAGCCATTGATGTTGATTTACCCGTACCCGTGCCACCAACAAAAAGTACTAAACCGCGCTTTGACATGACTACATCTTTTAAGATTGGCGGTAAACCGAGTTCGTCAGCATCAGGTATTTCTGTGACGATACGTCGGACAACCATACCTGCCATATCGCGTTGCCAAAAGGCTGAAATACGGAAGCGGCCAATGTCGTCAATTGAAATGGCAAAGTTACATTCTTTTTCTTCAGTAAATTGCTTTTTCTGTTTATCGTTCATTGCGTTATGAACAAGAGCTAACGATTCATCGCTTGTTAAAAGGTGATCATCGATTGCTTGTAACTCGCCATTTACTTTGGCGCTTACCGCAAGCTTAGCGGTAACAAACATATCAGAGGCACCTTCTTTTACCATCTTTTGTAATAAGTCATGAAAATTCATTGATCTTTCTCTTATCTTTTAAACCGTAATGTGAAGTAATAGACACCTAGGGTTTGAGCTAGTTTTAAAAACCTCTAAATTGATTTTTATCAACTGCTTTTTCCATCGCATCCTGTTTAGTTATTAGGCCTCTATTCACTAGACCTTGTAGACAATAGATACCCATGGTTTGACCGTGCTTTAAAAGCCTCTAAATTGATTTTTATCCACTGCTTTTTCCATCGCATCTTGTTTAGTTATCAGGCCTCTATTCACTAGACCTTGCAAGCAATAGATACCCATGGTTTGAGCTGGCTTTAGAAACCTCTAAATTAGAAGCCTCTAAATTGATTTTTATCCACTGCTTTTTCCATCGCATCTTGCTTAGTTATTAAGCCTCTATTCACTAGACCTTGCAAGCAATAGATACCCATGGTTTGAGCTGGCTTTAGAAACCTCTAAATTGATTTTTATCCACTGCTTTTTCCATCGCATCTTGCTTAGTTATTAAGCCTCTATTCACTAGACCTTGCAAGCACTGATCCATGGTTTGCATACCATGAGACATACCGGTTTGAATGGCACTGTACATCTGCGCTATTTTGTCTTCACGAATTAAATTTCTTATTGCAGGAACACCTAACATTATCTCATGAGCGGCAACACGACCCCCACCCACTTTTTTAATCAAGGTTTGTGAAATAACCGCACGAAGTGATTCTGATAACATTGAACGCACCATAGATTTCTCTTCACCGGGGAAAACATCAATGATACGGTCGATGGTTTTTGGTGCAGAGGTTGTATGTAAAGTACCAAAAACTAAGTGGCCGGTTTCCGCCGCTGTCATCGCTAAACGAATGGTTTCTAAGTCGCGCATTTCACCAACAAGAATAACATCAGGGTCTTCACGTAAAGCACTGCGCAGAGCAGCTTCAAAACTTAGTGTATCGCGATGAACCTCACGTTGGTTTATTAAACATTTTTTGTTTTCGTGAACAAACTCAATAGGATCTTCAATGGTAAGAATATGATCGTGTTTGTTGTTATTAATATAATCGACCATAGCCGCTAAAGTGGTTGATTTACCTGAGCCTGTTGGGCCCGTGACTAAAACTAAGCCTCTAGGTATATCAGAAATTTCACGAAAGATATCAGGACAGCCTAAATCATCTAAGGATAATATTTTGCTTGGAATAGTACGAAATACCGCTGCAGGGCCACGATTTTGATTAAAAGCATTGACACGAAAACGTGCTAAATTTGGCACTTCAAAAGAAAAATCGACTTCTAAATTTTCTTCATACTCTTTGCGTTGACGATCATTCATAATATCATAGACCAGAGCATTAACATCTTTCTCGTCAAATGCTGGGATATTGAGTTTACGTACGTCACCGTCAACACGAATTGAAGGCGGAGTGCCTGCAGATAAATGTAGATCAGATGCATTATTTTCCACACTAAAGGCAAGTAATTCGGTAATATCCATAAAAAGACCTCTTAATAATTATTTTTTATAATATAAAGTAAGTTGAAACTAAATTGACACAAAACAATATGACACCCATTAAAGATAATCTTGCTAAGATAAATCTGCAAATTTTTAATGCTTGCGAGCTAGCAAAACGTCCATCTTCACAGGTGACCTTACTCGCGGTAAGTAAAACCAAAACTAGTACCATGATCGAACAAGCTTATTTAGCGGGCCAACGAGAATTTGGTGAAAACTATATTCAAGAAGCCGTTGAAAAAATAGCAGAATTACAAAGTTTGTCAGACATTACTTGGCATTTTATTGGTCCTATACAGTCAAACAAAACACGATTAATTGCTGATAACTTTGCTTGGGTACATAGTGTTGACCGCATTAAAGTAGCAAAACGCCTTAATGATCATAGGTCTAGCCAAGATACTCCCCTCAACGTTTGTTTACAAGTCAATATTAGTGGCGAAGAAAGCAAGTCTGGCATAGCCGTTAAAGATATTAAAGCGTTAGTTGATTGTATTGAGCATTGCCCACATTTAACCCTTCGCGGCTTAATGGCTATCCCTGAGAAAAATGCCTCTGAACAAAGTTTTGAAAAAATGCAGCAACTTTATACGCAATTAAAAAAAGAACATCCTAGTATGGATACTTTATCGATGGGCATGTCAGGTGACTTGAGTGACGCTATTGCCAAAGGTTCGACTATGGTCAGAGTTGGCTCAGCCATTTTTGGCGCTAGAGAAGATAAATAGTTATATTCGGATACAATCTATTTCACTTTCTTTAAGTATAATTCGTTACAATAGTTAAAATATTCACATTCTTATTTATCATAGGTATTTCATGACAAAAATTGCTTTTATTGGCGCTGGTAACATGAATGGCGCAATTATTTCTGGCTTAGTAAACACAGGCTTTGCCAATCAAGATATTATCGTATCAAACCCTTCACCTGAGAAGCGACTGGCTTTACAAGAGCAACTTGGTATTAAAGAAACAGCAGACAATATCGTTGCGGCTAATTTTGCAGATTTTATTGTACTTGGTGTTAAACCTCACTTTATTGCTGAGGTTTGCCAAAAAATCAGCCAAGAAATTGATATTAGCAACAAGTGCTTTATTTCCGTTGCTGCTGGCTGCACTGTTGCACAAATGCAAAAAGCCTTAGCTAAACCTTGTGGCATTATTCGTACTATGCCCAATACCCCCTCGCAGATTGGTTTAGGTGTTACTGGTTTATATGCCGACGAAAATGTTAATACTCAACAAAAACAGGTTGCCGAAGAACTAATGAGTTCGGTAGGTATTATCAAGTGGTTAGCCACTGAAGATGAAATTGACAATATTATCGCAGTTTCTGGCTCAGCGCCTGCCTATTTCTTTTTGTTTATGGAAGCAATGGAAAAACAAGCGATAGCGTTAGGTTTTTCAGCAAAAGAAAGCCGTGAATTAGTGCAGCAAACCGCTTTAGGTGCTGCGCAAATGGTGGTAAACAACGATATTCCAATCAGTGAATTACGCGCTAAGGTCACCTCAAAAGGTGGTACAACCAATGCTGCTATTAATTCTTTTATAGATGATGGTTTGGATAAAATAGTAACAAATGCAATGAACAGTGCATTGCATCGCGCTAAAGAAATGGCGCAAAATAACGTTTAATACGTTTGAATTTTATTAATTATTAAGTTTTGGAGAAGTAGATGGAAGCCATTAATTATTTGCTGAGCTTTGCCTTTGACGCATTATTAATGTTGTTAGTTTTACGTGTATGGTTACAATTGGTCCGTGCTGATTTTTATAACCCGTTAAGCCAGTTTATTGTAAAAGTTACCAACCCAGCCGTTATTCCGCTTCGCCGCGTTATACCTGGTTTTGGTGGTATTGATGTATCAACATTGTTGTTAGCTTTTGCCGTAGCAGCGTTAAAGTTTATTCTTATCCCATTACTTAATGGTGGAGATATCAATATTATTTCGGCGCTATACTTAGGTCTTATTTATTTAATTAAACAAACGGGTGTATTGCTATTTATGTTAATGCTCGTTATGGCATTAATGAGCTGGGTAGTTCAGGGTTATAACCCTACGCAAGCTATCTTCCAGCAGTTAACTGAACCGTTTTTAAAACCGATAAAACGTATTGTACCCAGCATTGGCGGTTTAGACTTATCTATACTTATTGCTTTCTTATTACTAAACGTAATTAATATTTTCCTATCTGGCGCCATTCCAGGTTGGGCAATGCTATAATAACGTAGAAACAATAAAACAGGTTTTGTAATAATTTGGCTATAAAACCTGTCTTATTAAATGTATGGATCATTAAAACAAAAAGGAACACATTATGAAAAATATCTTTCAAACCTGTTTATTTATTATTTTAGTTTCATTGACCCTAGTCAGTAACGTTTTTGCTGAAAACATGAAAAAATTGGGTTCGATGCAAGTTCATTATATGGCAATAAATGCCACATTTTTAACACCAAAAGTAGCAAAAGCTTATGATATTGAACGTAGTCGTTTTAACGGTTTAATTAATATTTCGGTTTTAGACGATACTAAACCGTCAACGCCAGCTAAAGCAGTAACTATTCAAGGAAAAGCTCGAAATGATATTGGTCAAATCAAAACCCTTGAATTTGACGAAGTAAAAGAAGGTGATGCTATTTATTATTTAGCACAAGTTAATTACACCAACGAAGAAACCTTTTACTTTGATATCACCATTAGTGACGGCAAAGAAACCCACCAGCTTAAATTCAAACAGAAATTTTATGTTGATTAATCACTAATTGCATACAAATAATTAATATATAAAATCAGGTTTTACCTGATTTTACTTTTTCATTTCTACACGCTCAAGGTACAAAATGTCAACCATCGTATTAGCCACAGGCAACCCAGGTAAAGTTAAAGAACTTAGCCATTTATTAGCCGCACATAGCATTGAAATAAAACCCCAAAGTGAATTTAATGTCAGTGAAGTGGCAGAAACAGGCACTACTTTTGTTGAAAATGCCATCATTAAAGCGCGTCATGCAGCTAAAATAACGGGCTTACCGGCAATCGCTGACGACTCAGGTTTAGAGGTTGATGCATTAAATGGCGCACCGGGGGTTTATTCGGCGCGTTACGCGGGTGAAAACGCTAGTGATAGTGACAATACTGATAAACTGTTAAAAGCATTAGAGAATATACCTAATGAACTACGTACCGCTCGATTTCATTGTGTGCTGGTTTATATGAAACACGAGCACGATCCAACGCCGATAATTTGTCATGGCGTTTGGGAAGGCACAATTACCCATGAAAAATTGGGCGAACAAGGTTTTGGTTATGATCCTATTTTTTGGCAAGAGCTACAGCAACAAACTTCAGCACAATTGCCTCGCGATTTAAAAAATAGTTTAAGTCACCGCGGCCAAGCACTTGCTAAGCTTGTACAACATTTTGGTGTTAAATAATAATGCTACAAGCGCCCCCGCTTTCTTTATATATCCATATCCCTTGGTGTGTTGAAAAATGCCCATATTGTGATTTTAACTCACATGCTTTGAAATCAGCGGTTCCAGAAGAAGAGTATGTAAAACATCTTATTGATGATTTAGATGCAGATATCGCCAAGTTCTCTCTAAGTGATCGCCCATTACACACTATTTTTATTGGTGGTGGTACACCGAGCTTATTTTCTGCACAGGCGATTGAAAGTTTATTAACCCAAGTCCTTGCGCGCTTCTCACATAAAGATGACATTGAAATAACGTTAGAAGCGAACCCAGGCACCGTTGAAGCTGAAAAGTTTATTGGCTTCTTTAATGGTGGTGTTTCAAGACTATCGATTGGTGTACAAAGTTTTGAATCTGACAAACTAATAAAATTAGGTCGAATTCATGACAGTAACCAAGCAAAAAAAGCAGCCGAGTTGGCTTATTCTTGTGGTATAAAAACCTTTAATCTTGACTTAATGCATGGCTTACCACAGCAAAACATTGCTAACGCCCTTGATGATTTAACCACCGCTATTTCACTGAATCCAACCCATTTATCTTGGTATCAGTTAACAATAGAACCCAATACCGCTTTTCATTCTCGCCCGCCTAAGTTGCCTGAAGACGAAGTACTTTGGGATATTCAAGATCAAGGTATCGCCTTATTAGCTGCCGCGGGTTATCAGCAATACGAAATATCGGCTTACAGTAAACCCGGTTTTGAATGTCAGCATAATATCAATTACTGGCAGTTTGGTGATTATCTGGGCATTGGCTGTGGCTCACATGGCAAAATAACAGATCCACTTAATGGTAAAATTTTCCGTACCATCAAAGTAAAACACCCTAAAGGTTACTTAGACGAGAGTCGTCCACACTTAGATCATTTAGTTGAAGTCAGTGCACAAGAATTACCTTTTGAATATATGATGAACAGACTGCGCTTACATGAACGTTTTAGCTTAACGGAATATCAACAAAGAACAGGCTTATCAATTGAAACTGTCTTGCCGACATTGCAAATCGCTAAACAAAAACAATTGATGCAAGAAAACAATGATGGCACTTGGCAAGTCAGTAAATTAGGTCATCGCTATTTAAATGACTTACTCGAGATGTTTTTATAGTGATGGATAGTGAAGCACAACAAGCATTAGACCAAGTGTTTATGCAACGAGCTTTTGAGCTTGCCCAACAAGCAGAAGCGATTAACGAAATCCCCGTTGGTGCTGTGGTTGTCGCTAATAATCAAGTGATAAGTGAAGGCTACAATCAGTCGATTACACTTAACGACCCATCAGCCCACGCTGAAATGGTTGCGATACGCCGAGCTGGCTTAGCTTTACAAAACTACCGTCTGCTCGACTGTACGCTCTATGTAACATTGGAGCCTTGCCCAATGTGTGCTGGTTTATTGGTACATAGCCGAATTAAACGCGTGGTGTACGCGACGCCAGACTTAAAAACAGGCGCTGCAGGTAGTGCCTTTAATTTATTGTCTGATGAAAAGCATAATCATCAAATTGTGCTGTCTTGTGGCATTATGGCAGAAGAATGTAGCCAATTACTGTCCGCTTTTTTTAAACGCCGCAGAGCTGAGAAAAGAGCACTAAAACAGCAAGCGAAGTTAGTACAAAAATAAGCGCTATACTCAGTATTATTGTTACTTCAATCTAGAGCGTTTTATTGAAATTATCTTGCGGCTTATTGTTCCTATTTATGTGCTTCACTCATCATGCCATTGCAGAAGATAGTGTGAGAGTTTACCAATATCAATCAGAAAAAGGCATCAGCTCTTTTTCTGATATTCCCCCTAGTACCTCAAGTTATCAACAGATCAGCATAGGTTGCTTTGCCTGTAAACTTAACGCTATGGTTAACTGGCATAACACGCGTTTATTTATTGATCACTTCAGATCAACCATCAATCAACAGGCAAAGCTTTATAAAATTGACCCTGCCCTTATTCTTGCGGTCATTCATGCCGAATCACACTTTAACCCACAAGCTTTGTCTAAAACTGGCGCACAAGGGCTCATGCAGTTAATGCCGGCAACAGCTAAAGCGTTAGGCGTTAGGAATTCATTCGATGCTAAACAAAATATTAGCGCAGGCAGTAAACATTTAGCACGTTTAATAAGAAAGTACGGTGGTAATATTACGTTAGTTTCAGCGGCCTATAACGCAGGCGAAGGTGCTGTTAAAAGGTATAACGGCGTGCCCCCTTTCCCTGAAACTGAAATTTATGTTGAACGGGTAAAAATTTTACATCAGCGCTATTTAACCCACATCACCACTTCGCCCTTTTTTGTACCAACGAATTAATTCTTTTTGATCGCCAGGAGCATCTTCACCTCGCGCTATTTTAGTGAGCGCTTGTTTCGCTAGTAATTGTTCGACTTTATCTTCAATTTTACTGAGCGTATTATAAAAAGCACTAGTTTCATCAGCGGTTAAAACACTTTCAAGCTCTTTTGAACGCAACTCCATCGCGGTAGTAAGCTGTTGATATAACGCCTTACCTTGGTCATTTAGGGCTAAAATTTTAATGTTTTTACTTTTTTCATCTCGACGAATGTCGATTAAACCTTTTTTATCTAATGCTTTTACTGCACGACTAACATTATAAGAATCAATACGAGATTGATAAGCAATGTCCGCTGATTTAATCGGCATGTATGAGCCAATATTTAATAGAACGCGCATTTCTCTGGGTTCTAGATCACAGAGTTCACGAATTTTCCAGTCACGATTTAAAGCGAGTAAATTGCTAACAACCGCGACTCTAAACGGTAAGTGCTTGGTTAAATCTAAGGGTTCAGCTATTTCTTTCGTTAGTCTAAACGCTTTATTTCTGGCAGATATAGTAATGAGAGTACCTCGGGGTTTTAAAATAAGGACTACAAAAAAGTCGCAATTTCATTCAGTGGTTTTTTAACTAAAGCATGCTGAGGCACAGTAGCATCTTCGCTTGGATAGCCGGTAATAAGTAACATATAAGCGCGATCATTTTCTGGACGTCCACACACTTTACTTAAAAAAGACATAGGTTTTGGTGTATGGGTTAGCGTCACTAAACCAGAGGTATGCAAGGCATTAATTAAAAAGCCCGTCGCGATCCCAACAGATTCATGAACATAATAGTTAGTGTTTTTCTCTGTTGAACTTATGCCACCTTTCTTTTGGCTGAATATGGCGATAAGCCATGGTGCATTTTCTAAGTAAGGTTTATTAGCATCTGTGCCGAGCGCTTTTAAAGCACCTAGCCACTCTTCACCTGCTCGGCCTTCATAAAAGCCTCGTTCATGAAATTCAGCCTGTTCTCTAATTTTCTTTTTTATATCGCTACTATGCACAGCGACAAAGTGCCAAGGTTGATGATTAGCACCACTTGGCGCCGTTGCAGCCGCTTTTATACAGTTTTCTATAATCTCTTTAGGCACAGGGCGATCGCTAAAATTGCGAATGCTATGGCGACGCTTTATATCCAAGTAGAAGTTTTCAGAACGCAAGCGCATTTCTTCAACAGGGTATTCAATGTAATCGGTGAGCGGGCTTGAGTCATGATCTTGCATCGAGATTTATCCATTTTATTTAATACCAATAGCTAGCAGGATATAACACTGTACAGATATTGCAAGTGCAACAACAATTATAGTCAGCATGCTATTTTCCGTACCTATATTTTTACACTATTGTCGATAAGTTAAATAAATTGAAATCAAAGCAGTTAAGTAAAATTACGCTTTATAATTAATTTTACAATTAACGCTAATATTTTCAATAAACTAAAATCAACAATTAAAATCTGTATATATGTTCTACTTTTTATGATTATTTTATTATAAATCCTTCCTTTTTAAGTTTAAATAAGTCTTGTGGCTACATAACCTATTTTCATAAATAAACTATATTTAATTATTTGCTTTTAAAGTAACTGGAGACACTTCCATGGATAGCTTCTCAAATATATTAACGCTAGTTAAACCTAGAACGAGCGATTTAATTTCACTAAAAAAATCGATACTTTTGGCTAAAAATAATCACGCTCGCGTCACTGTTTTAGCAACAAAAGAAAAACCTTCTCGCTATGAACGCTGGCTTAATCATAAAACAACAACTGAGTTAGATAATGAAGAAAAAATTAATAGCTTAATTCATCTTGCCAAACAAGAAGGTATTTCTATTAACTATAAAATACGCGAGGAGCGCGATCAATTTATCACGCTAAAAAAGCAACTAAAGGAAAATCAGTATGACTTGGTGGTAGCAGAAAACCTAAAAAAAGCACCACACCTTTGGACGTTTGAACAAGCAGAGTATACGCATTTATTACGTGTTTCAGATACGTCAGTTTTATTCGTTGGTGACCATCAATGGTTAAATAATGGCAATGTACTAGCGGCTATTGAAACAGAGGAAAATACCGTAACGCATAAAACATTTAATAATGAAATTATTGAAAAATCATCTGATTTAGCAAAACTATTAATGAGTGATATTCATTTGTTTAATTGTTATTTAGAAAGTTGCAGTGTTTCCTTTCAGCCAATGAAGTCAATGAAACAATCTAAAAATCATTTAGATCATCTAACATCATTCGTTAAACCCTATCATTTTAAAGGTGAAAATTTACACGTTGAGGAAGGATTAGCCGATGATATTATTCCATCTTTAGCAAATAAATATAATGCGAATGTTGTGGTTATGGGATATGGGGAACACCAAGGATGGTTATCTAGAATTAAAGGTCACACGCTTGATTATGTTTTAAATAACTTACATTGTGACTTGTTAGCATTAAAGCAATCTAATAACCATGCAAATAAACCACACCACTGAGCAAAAATTATTTTCTTATTAAAACAACCCTATAAATAATTTTCTGATTAAAATAATTTTAGACAAAAAAATACCGTTCACCTTAAGTGAACGGTATTAAATGGTTAAGTGCTTTATTTTTAACTAGACACACTCAAAAAAATTAACCAATAAAAGCACGCGCATTACGGAACATGCGTACCCAAGGTGAGTCTTCTTGCCATTCATCTGGGTGCCATGAGTTTGCAACCGTTCTAAAAACACGCTCAGGGTGTGGCATCATAATAGTAACACGGCCGTCTGTTGTGGTTAGGGCGGTAATACCGTCTGGCGAGCCGTTCGGGTTAGCTGGGTAAGTTTCAGTAACTTGACCATAGTTATCAACATAACGCATTGAAACCGTGCCAGAATCATTGGCTGCGCCAATGGCTTCTTCAGAACTAAACTCTGCATGACCTTCACCATGAGAAACAGCAATCGGCATACGAGAACCTGACATGCCTTTAAATAATACTGAAGGGCTTTCTTGAATTTCAACTAATGAGAAACGTGCTTCAAAACGTTCAGATTTGTTTTGTACAAAATGTGGCCACGCTGCTGAACCTGGAATAATTTCTTTCAG
Organism: Colwellia sp. BRX8-4; assembly: GCF_014077345.1. NCBI lineage: Bacteria > Pseudomonadati > Pseudomonadota > Gammaproteobacteria > Alteromonadales > Colwelliaceae > Colwellia > Colwellia sp. BRX8-4. The sequence continues at coordinate 30,225 of NZ_JACGVS010000021.1, read as the reverse complement.
GTTAGATAACATCTGACAACCATTACAAACACCTAAAGTAAAAGTATCTTGGCGTTCGAAAAAGGCTTTGAACATGGCTTTAGCATCTTTGTTAAACAAGATAGATTTTGCCCAACCTTCGCCAGCACCTAATACATCGCCGTAAGAGAAACCACCACAAGCGACTAAACCGTTAAAGTCAGCTAAATCGGCACGCCCTGATAAAATATCAGACATATGCACGTCAATGGCAACAAAACCAGCACGGTCAAAAGCGGCCGCCATTTCAACATGAGAGTTAACGCCCTGCTCACGCAATATCGCAATTTTAGGGTTAGTGCCCTGCAATGAATCTTGTGCAATTAACTTAGCAACAATATCCTCATTAATATCAAAAGTAAGCTCAGCATGTAAACCTGGGTCTTCGGTATCGTACTTAACATCATGTTCTTGTTGAGCACATTCAGGGTTATCACGCAGTGACTGCATTCTGTAGGTGGTTTGTGCCCAGACGGTACGATAGTAAGTACGAGAATTTTCAAGTACTACCTTGCCATCACGGCTAAAGCGAAGCGTATCTTCGTTATTAATGCGGCCGATATCAGTACAACAATCTAAAATTCCATGAGCCGCTAAAATAGCATCAATCGCTGCGACATCGCTTTCACGAATTTGAATAACAGCACCGAGCTCTTCATTAAACAATACGTCAATGTCATTACCTGAAACTGAGCTTAATTTTGTTAGATCAATATCAACACCGGTGTGACCAGCAAAAGCCATTTCAACGACAGTTGTGAATAAACCACCATCAGAAATATCGTGATAAGCAATAAGCTTTTCATCACGAACCAAGGTTTGCATAGCATTAAAGAAGCCTTTTAAGGTTTCAGGACAATCTACATCGGGGGTTTCATTACCCAAGTGCTTATAAACCTGTGCTAAACATGAGCCACCTAAGCGCTTTTTACCTTTTGATAAATCAATAGCTAGAATTCGAGTCTCGCCTTGATCTATTCTTAACTCAGGGGTGACTGTTTTTCGAATATCTTCAACAACACCAAAAGCAGTAATGATTAATGACATAGGTGAAGTGACTGATTTTTCTTCGCCGTTATCTTCCCATTTGGTTTTCATTGACATTGAGTCTTTGCCAACCGGAATAGTTAAGCCAAGCGCAGGACAAAGTTCTTCGCCTATGGCTTTAACCGCTTCGTATAAACCAGCATCTTCACCTGGGTGACCTGCGGGTGACATCCAGTTAGCAGACAATTTAATACGGTTTAAATCACCGATATCTGTACCGGCAATATTAGTTAGTGATTCAGCGACCGCTAAACGAGCAGAAGCGCCAAAGTTTAATAATGCGACCGGTGTACGTTCACCCAAAGACATCGCTTCGCCATGGTAAGAGTCAAGCGCAGAGGCGGTTACACCACAATCGGCGACAGGTACTTGCCAAGGGCCAACCATTTGATCACGATTAACCATACCTGTTACCGAGCGATCGCCAATGGTGATCAGGAACGTTTTTTCTGCAACTGTCGGTAATGACAATATGCGGTCCGCGGCATCCGCTAAGGTAATATCCGTTAAAGAGAACACATCACCCGCTGCTTTAGCTGTGGCGACATCTTTAAATATTTTAGGCGTTTTGCCTAATAAGACTTCAAGCGGCAAATCAATCGGGGTATCGCATTTAGCATTACCAGAAAAATGTGCATCAGTAACCGTTAAGTGTTCCTCTTCGGTTGCACGCCCTACCACTGAGAATGGTGCGCGTTCACGAAGACATATTTGTTCAAACGTTGCTAAATTCTTGTCTGATACTGCAATAACATAACGTTCTTGAGATTCGTTACACCAGATTTCATGAGGAGCCATGCTGCGTTCATCATTAGGAACATTACGCAGTTCAAAAACACCGCCACGACCGCCATCAGACACTAATTCAGGGAATGCATTAGATAAACCACCTGCGCCAACATCATGAATAAAAGCGATAGGGTTGTCTTCGCCAAGCTGCCAACACTTATCGATAACTTCTTGGCAACGACGTTCCATTTCAGGATTTTCACGTTGCACAGAAGCAAAGTCGAGGTTCTCGGCTGATTGGCCAGAAGCCATTGATGATGCTGCTCCGCCACCTAAACCGATATTCATTGCCGGACCACCAAGTGCGATTAAGTGAGCACCAACAATAATTTCACGCTTTTGTACGTGTTCGTCACGAATATTACCCAAACCACCGGCTAGCATGATGGGTTTATGGTAACCACGAACCTCTGAGCCATTAAACGAGTTAACTTCTTCTTCGTAAGTACGGAAATAACCTAAAATAGCTGGACGGCCAAATTCATTATTAAATGCCGCTCCGCCTAAAGGACCTTCCAACATAATGTCTAATGCTGAAACGATACGATCTGGTTTACCAAAATCAGTTTCCCAGGGTTGAACAAAATTAGGAATGCGTAAATTTGATACTGAAAAGCCCACTAAACCTGCTTTGGGCTTGGAACCAATGCCTGTCGCGCCTTCATCACGAATTTCACCACCTGAGCCTGTTGCTGCTCCAGGGTAAGGAGAAATAGCTGTTGGATGATTATGCGTTTCAACTTTCATTAAAATTTGAATGTCTTCGTGATGATAACTATAAACGTTGGTTGCTGGATTAGGGAAGAAACGACCACCTTTATTACCGACCATAACGGCAGCATTATCTTTATAGGCACTTAAGACAAAGTCAGGGTTTATTTCATGGGTATTACGGATCATTTTAAACAGCGACTTCGGCTGTTTAACACCATCAATAGTCCAGTCAGCATTGAATATTTTATGACGACAATGTTCAGAGTTTGCTTGAGCAAACATGTAGAGTTCGATGTCGTGTGGGTTTCTACCTAACTTGGTAAAGTTTTCGAATAAATAATTTACTTCATCTTCTGCTAGCGCTAAGCCTAATTCGACGTTAGCAGCCATTAATGCGTTTTTACCACCATTTTCAATATCTATAACGGTTAATTCACTAGGTTCAGCCGTCGCAAAAAGCGCAGTCGTTGCTGACATCTCAGTAAAGACCGTTTCCATCATTCGATCTGAAATTAAATGATTGAGTTGAGCCTGCAGCTTTGCATCCAAAGGTTTGCTGGTAATATAATAAGCAATACCTCGTTCTAAACGGTTAACTTTCGCTAGACCACAATTATGAGCAATATCTGTTGATTTTGAAGACCAAGGAGAAATAGTACCCGGACGCGGAGTAACTAATAAAAATTGACCAACAGGTTCATGTTCTTCAATGTTTGGTCCATACTTAAGAAGTTGCTGTAAAACTTGAAACTCTTCGTCGCTAAGATCAGCTGAAATATGTGCAAAGTGTGTGAATTCAGCATAAATATCTGTCACAGGAAGTTCTAATTCAGCGCATTGAGCCAATAACTTTTTAACTCGAAAGTCTGAAAGAGCAGGAGCGCCGCGAAGGGTTTTCATCAACATCGTCATAAACGTAATCACCAGTTTAGTTTTATTTTAGTTGCGTTTTCGCAGTTAAAATAATGGAAGAAAAATCGCGCATATTATAGTTTATATAAAGGGTTTTGATAAGCGTTAAAAGATTAACTTAAACAGTTAATCTTGATAATTGATAAAAAGTGCTTTGAATAAAGCTGGAATCACGCCACAATGACCTTATATGATTAAGATAAATTTTAAAATAGTTAAAAAAATCAGCAAGTTTGTAAGCATATTCTTCTTGAGTACTTTTTTGCTATTCGGCTGTCAGCCAACAGAAGATAATGCCAGTTTGCAGCGAATAATTGAGCGTGGCTATATTAAGGTCGGTACTATTTATGGCTTAACCAGTTATTATCTAGAAGCTGAAGACGCTGCAGGTTTTGAATATGAGCTGGTAAAAAATTATGCAGACTCATTAGGTGTTGAATTAAAAGTAGTGCCTAGCTATAGCCTTGAAGAACTTTTTGATAAATTAGACAGCGGCCAAGTTGATATATTAGCAGCAGGCTTAGCGGTGACCGATAAAAGACGTCAAAAATATAATTTCTCTCCTAGTTATGATGATATCAGCCAAAAACTCGTTTTTAAACAGGGCGGCATTCGACCTCGTGACATAGAAGATTTAACGGGGAATTTATTGATCATGGCGCATTCAAGCCATGAAGAAAATCTTATCCAATTAAAAAATAGCCATCGTGAGTTAACTTGGCAAATCAGTGATGAATTCGATAGCGAAGAATTATTACTGAAAGTATTATCAGAAGAAATTGACTACACCATTATCGACAGCAATACCCTAGCAGTTAATCGCCGCTATTATCCTGAAATCAGCATTGGCTTTACCATAAAAAAACCACAACCTTTGGCTTGGGCAGTTAGAAAAAATAATGACCAATCAATCTATGCCAGTCTTGTTGAATTTTTTGGCAAAGTACATCACGACGGTACATTATTAGCACTTAATGACAAATATTATGGTCATGTTGAAGAGTTTAATTATGTTGATACCCGAATGTTTATTAAAGCGGTTGAAGGTAAACTGCCTCAATACCAACCGCTCTTTGAAAAGTATAGCCAAGAGATTGACTGGCGATTATTGGCCGCGATTAGTTATCAAGAATCTCATTGGGAACCTCACGCCCGCTCGTATACGGGTGTGCGTGGTATGATGATGTTAACTTTGCCAACGGCTAAGCAAATGGGTATTAAAAGTCGCTTAGATGCTGAACAAAGTATTCGTGGTGGCGCTAAATACTTTAAACAAATGATCGATAGAATGCCCGATAGAGTACCTTTCCCCGATCGTTTGTGGTTTGCACTTGCCTCATATAATATTGGTTTAGGCCATTTAAATGACGCACGAAAAATAACAGAAAAACAAGGTGGCGATCCCGACCGCTGGGTAGAGGTTAAAGATCGCTTACCATTACTTAAACAAAAAAAATATTACAAGCCAACTCGATACGGTTATGCCCGTGGTGATGAAGCGGTAAATTATGTTGAAAACATCAGACGTTACTACGATACCTTGACTTGGATGGATAATAAATCAAGAGAATATGTTCTTCCTGAACCGGTGGAAACGCAAGCCATCGCTATAATAGAATAACTTAAGTTGATAATCTGTGTTAATGTGAAGTTAGCTGTTGTTTCACTCAATAACTTTTACGTTGTCATCAAAGTGAAACATAGTTAAGCAATACTAAGTAAGTAGATAACTTCAAAGAGAGTCAAAATGAACAATAAAATTAGACGACAAGTACAAAGTTCCCATAGAAAAAGACAGTTACAACGACAAAAACATAAGATAAACACCCGTCGCTTGGGACATTTCCTAATAGAAAACCAATAGAAAATCACTATTGGTTTTCACCAATAACCTTAAGTATGCTTACCTTGAGTCCATGTTGACTCGTTCAATAGTCGATTACCTGCATCAACAGCCCCTGTTTCCATGGTTGTCCCCATAGAGTCATTCCAACGATTTAAAAAGCCAAATAAAGATATAACGCTAAGGATTTCAACAATTTCACCGTTATCCCAGTATTTATGTAGTTCGCCAGATATACTATCGTCAACGGCATTGGGTACACTTGAAGCCGCAAGCGCAAATTCAAACGCTGCTTTCTCTGCTTTACTGTAGCTATCACTTGTTCGAAAAGACCAAATATCAGCTAACCTTTGGTCAGTTCCACCATAGCGCTCTGCCGCTAAAATTGTATGTGCCTCGCAATAGCGACAACCTGTATTAGCACTGGTTATATAACCCACCAAACGTTTTTGTTCAGCGGTTACTCTACCTTCATTTGCCATTACAGCAATATTTAAACTAATAAACGCCTTAGCTATAGCTGGGCGCCGTTGCATGGTCAGTAAACTATTCGGACAAAAACCTAACGTTTCATTAAAGAAACGGGCAAGCTCAGTAATGTCTTCATTTTCATCGCCAGTAAGTGGCTCAACTAACGCCATAACTATCTCCAAGTATCGTTAAACTAATCGTTAAACTAATCGTTAATGATAGATTAGTGCAAACCGGAGATATTGCAAGTGCAACATCTTCGGTTTATGTAACTGATAGGAAAGTATCAAATAATAAGGCGTTAGAACGCCACGGAAACGGCGGTGATATTCAGCTAAATTCACTTTAGCAATAATAAAGTTAACGCGTTAGCTGTTAAGCAGCGAACAACAACAGGGCCAGCTAAATCTAGCCGTATTACTGTTTATCTAGCGGATAATTAATAGTTTCAACGCCAATATTAATTTATTTTTATCGACAGCAACTGCACTTTTTGCTTTTAAATTAAGCTTATGTCAATGTAGATGTAACAAATTGTTGCTGTTGGTACCATTGATAGTGCAGTATGATGATATAAATTTGTCTACAATCCACTTCTAGGCAAATAAAGTTAACCTTAATATCAGGATCTCGATTCATTAATTAGCTGATGCATGGAAGAAAGAGAATGAAAAAATATATACTCTTAGTTCTATTATTGATTGTAAATAGTCCTGCTCACACTGCTCCTTCAAGAGATTATGCGGTTGGTTGGGAGTTATGGTATCCCTATCAATATCACAATAAAAAACAAGAACTTGTTGGTTTAGATTTCGATATTTTCAATACTATTATTAAAGAAACTAATTTCAAGGTAACCTTCACTGAACTGCCTTGGAAAAGACATTTACAATACATAAAAACAGGCAAAATGGATATGGCGATGGGTGCATCCTATACGCTTGAACGAGAAGAAAACGCCTATTTCTCTCTACCTTATCGTCTTGAGAAAGTTAATCTTTTTGTCAAAAAAGGCATGGCTGATAAAATTAAGCTCGAGACATTAGCTGATCTGGCTAATTCTAATTATATGATTGGTGTTGAAGGGGGATATTTTTATGGTGAGGAATTTCAAAAACTTATTACAACCAAAGACTTTCAAAGCCATATTAATAACGTTATCGACTTAGAGCAAAATGTAAATCTATTGCTAAAAGGTCACATCGACGGATTTTTGGTCGACCCTGTAACGATGAAAGTGTTCTCTGAAAAATATTTTTTGCAAGATGAGTTTGAAATGCACTCATTAAAAATATACCAAGATAATATTCATATTATGTTAAGCCGTGAATCCTGCACTATTGAAACCCTTAATCTTATTAATAAAGCTATTACCAAATTAAAACAAAGTGGCGAAATTGCTAAAATAATTAAACGCTGGACAGCAAACAATCAGTAATTAACACATTATTGTATTTCGTAGATCATCTAATTTAAAAAGTAACATGACTTTTAAAACAAAAAACCTCAATAACAATGTGTTATTGAGGTGTCATTTTTTATCAACTGGCTGTTAACCGTCTATAAATTAGCTTTTACGCCAAGTGGTTTTGCCAGCACTGTCTTCAACGATAATATTCATCGCCGCTAATTTATCTCGAGCTTCATCAGCTAATAACCAGTTTTTACTTGCTCTCGCATCATTACGTTGTTTTATTAACGCTTCAACTTCAGCGACTTCATCGCTGTCACCTTTTCCTTGTAAAAAACTTGCTGGAGATAATTGTAATAAACCAATCAATTCTCCCAAACCTTTAAGCGTCGCGGCTAAATAGGGCGCCTTATCACTGCTTTCATTTTTAGCGACATTTAACTCTTTGGCTAAATCAAATAATACCGCTAACGCTTGTGGTGTATTAAAGTCGTCATTCATTACTTTAATAAATTGAGCAACAAACGTGTCATCCTTATCTAGTGAAAAATCAGCAAGCACCTCAACATCACGCAAAGCCGTGTAAATACGCTCTAGAGCAGAGCGTGCCTGTTCTAAATTATCTGTAGAATAGTTTAGCTGACTACGATAATGTCCAGAGGTTAAGAAGAACCGAACAGTTTCTGAGTCATACTGGCTTAGCACATCACGAATAGTGAAAAAATTATTGAGTGACTTTGACATTTTTTCTTGGTCAACTTGCACCATACCAGTATGGATCCAATAATTCACGTAAGGGGAATCAAGCGCACAACAACTCTGTGCTACTTCATTCTCATGGTGTGGAAACTGTAAATCTGAGCCTCCACCGTGAATATCAAAATGATGACCTAGTTCTTTAGCGCTCATCGCTGAACATTCAATATGCCAACCAGGACGCCCTGCTCCCCAAGGTGATTCCCAACTTGGATCGCCTGGTTTAGCTGACTTCCACAAAACAAAATCCAGTGGTGACCTTTTACTTTCATCGACTTCTACACGAGAGCCGGCTTGTAATTGCTCTAAATTTTGACCGCTGAGTTTGCCATAGTCTGCAAAGCTCGACACAGCAAACAACACATCGCCACTAGTGGCGACATAGGCATGCTCTTTTTCGACAAGTGTGACGATCATGGCAATAATTTCGTCCATGTGCGTCGTTACTCTTGGTTCTATATCTGGTCGTTCAATATTCAAACTATCAAAGTCTTCATGCATTAATGCAATAGTACGCTCGGTAAGCTCATCTGGTGTTTCGTTATTTTCTTGTGCCCGCTTAATTATTTTATCTTCAACATCGGTGATATTACGGACATAATTTACGTCATAACCAGAAAACCTTAGGTATCTAGCAATGTTGTCAAAGCTAATATAAGTACGTCCATGACCGATATGACATAAATCGTAAACCGTACAACCACACACATACAAACCGACTTTACCTGCTTCAATTGGGGTAAAAACTTCCTTCTGGCGGGTCAATGTATTGTATATCTGTAACATAAGATTTTCTGGCTCCGATCACGATTAAAATAGGGGTAATTAATAGTTAATAAAAATTATATCAATTTTCGATAATTGTACCCGAACAAAGCGCTAGGGTCATTATTTACCTACACATTATCCATAAGTTTGCTTTACAGTTCTGTGCTTTCGTTTACAATTCCCACATCGAAATTGAAGAGTAAATAAAATGATCATTTTAAAAACAAACTTAGGCGATATCAAAATTGAATTAAATTTTGATAAAGCACCTCTTACAGCAAAAAACTTTCAACAGTATGTTGAAGACGGTTTTTACAACGGCACTATTTTTCATCGTGTCATTAAAGGTTTTATGGCACAAGGCGGTGGTTTTGCTTCTGGCTTAGAAGAAAAAGATTCTCGTGAAACCATTCAAAACGAAGCAAGTAATGGCTTAGAAAATAAGCGTGGCACTTTAGCGATGGCAAGAACACAAGAGCCACATTCAGCTTCAGCTCAGTTTTTTATCAACTTAAGCGACAACGATTTTTTAAATTTTAAAAACGAATCTGTGCAAGGTTGGGGTTATTGTGTATTTGCTGAAGTTGTTGAAGGCATGGACATTGTTGATAAAATGACTCTGGTTGAAACTGGCCGTATGGGTTTTCATGACGATGTTCCAACAGAAGAAATCATTATTGAATCAGCGATTGTTGAATAATAAAAATTAGTGACTAACGCAATAAACAACAAATCAGTAACCTACTTTATTGCTGATTTGCATTTAGCGCAAAACAGGCCCGATATAACGGCCTGTTTTTTGTCATTCCTTGAAAAAGATGCCCCTAACGCCGAAACACTATATATATTAGGTGACTTATTTGAATACTGGATTGGTGATGATGATAAAAATCCTTTTGTCGTCGAAGTAGCCCTCGCGCTAAAAGCATTAAGCATGCTAGGTACTCGTATTTATTATATTCATGGTAACCGAGACTTTCTCTTAGGGAAGCGCTATGCCAAAGCTTGTGGCATGACGTTATTACCTGAAGTGGATGTTATTGATCTCTATGGTAAACCCGTCGTTATTATGCATGGTGACACTTTATGTACACGTGATATCGCTTACCAAGCCTTTAGAAAGAAATCTCGTTCTTGGTGGTGGCAAACGATGATTAAAAACTTACCACTGTTTGTACGTAAGAATATTGCTGAAAATTATCGCTTAAAAAGCGCCAGTGCAACGGCAATGAAGTCACAAGAAATAATGGATGTCACCGAGACAGAGGTTGTTGACAAGCTTGAATTACATCATTGTCAGTTACTTATTCATGGACATACTCACCGCCCTAACATTCATCATATCCAAGCCAATAACCTACCTGCTCAGCGCATTGTTTTGGGTGATTGGTATGAGCAAGGCGCATGGTTAAAGGTAACAAAAGACAGTATAGAGTTACTTTCTCAAGCCTTTAAAACGCCTTAAACTTATTTTCTCAATAAATTAAATACTGCTGTTATAAATAAGTAATATCACGACAAAAAAAATGATTAAACCGGCTATTGTGTCGCATTTTCCATTGAGTTTTCTTTTAATTAACTGTTATTATGTAGAAAAATAATAAAGAGAATTACGATGCAGGGAAGTTTTGATCAAGCGATGAAAGTCGCAGAACAAGCTAAAGAATTTATGCTTTTGCATCTAATTGCGCCCATACCGAGCCATTACGCTGTTGCCTACTGTTATTTTTCAAAAGAAAACGTGTCACTCATAAAAAAAATAGATGGGCAATTAAGCAGCAAAAAGCCACTCGACGCTATTTTTATCGACGCATTGTTTAGTGAGTTTCTTTCAAACAGCCAAAATATTGAAGATAATATCTTTACACCTTTTGGCGAAACACTGAACAGTACCTTAGCGCAACTTGATAACCAAGTTTCAAGCGGACAAGCAGTAATAAGTCATCTCAATAAAATAGAAAAAACGCTTGGTCAGCTAAGTGTAGAAAAGCCTCTCCAAAACATTACTACTTTTTTACTTAATGCTATAGGACAATCGACAGCTCAACATGAGTCTTTATCTACTGAGCTATATAAAGCATCTGAAGAAGTATCACAGTTAAAACTGAAGTTAGAAGAATCTCGTCAAGAAGCCCTAATTGATACCTTAACAGGATTATTAAACCGTCGAGGCTGTGATAAAAAATTACAGGCACTATCACTTGATAACATTCATTCATCATTAGTTATCGATATTGATCACTTCAAAAAAGTGAATGATTCTTTTGGACACAGTGTTGGCGATAAAGTGATTCAGTTGGTGGCAAAAATCATCAAAGAACACGTCACACCTGATGACATTCCTGTGCGCTACGGCGGTGAAGAGTTCGTTGTGGTATTATCAAATAAGTCGCAACAATTTGCTCATACGATGGCTGAAAAAATACGTTTGGCTATTGCGAAATTAAAATTAGTGCAACGTCAAAGTAATACTCAGCTTCCGCCTATTACGGTGTCTATTGGGGTTGCCGAATTACACAATAACATGACATGGGCAACATTATTTAATAATGCCGACCAAGCGTTGTACCAAGCAAAAAATTCCGGCAGAAATCGTTGTGTATTAGCAAGCGCCAATACTGCAGCTTAACTTGAAAAAGCTAACTAAGCTTAAAGAGTCGCTGCAGGTAAGCCACTATGAAACTTAAAGTCTTCATCAGCACTAATAATTAACGTCGCTTCGATATCAGCAAAATATTTTATTCGTTCAGAAATATCGGTTCCAGCAATCTCTGTCGCTAATGATAAGTAATCTTGATAATGGCGAGCTTCGGAGCGTAGTAATGATATATAAAAATCACCCAGACGTTTATCAACATGAGGGGCTATTTTAGCAAAACGTTCACACGACCTAGCTTCGATAAAGGCACCGATAATTAACTTATCAACCATAGCATCAGGTTCAAAAGATTTTACATGACGAAGTAAGCCTTTCGCGTATCGGCACGGCGTAATACTTTGATATTCAATACCATACTCATCCATCATTTCTAATACTTGGTAAAAATGATGTAGCTCTTCTTTGATCAGTAAGACCATTTTGTCGATAAGGCCTTGCCCATGTGCTGAACCTGACTTAGGTAATATGGCTTTAGTTAACTTGTTTTTCGACGGTAATGAGCGCCAATCCCCTTGCCTTTTATAGATTAATTGCTCGAATGGCTGCAGCCATGCCAACAAAGCATCACCGCTTTCTTTATCAACTGCATATTTTCGGATCAAAAACATAGCGGACTGAGCTGCTTTTAATTCACACACCAGGTGATCAATTAATAGCACGGGTAAATTTTCAGGCTTAACGGCTTCATCAATCCATGCTTGTGGTGTTTCACACTTTAAGAATGACAATATTGGAGATAATAATTTTGTAGTCGACATTTGGTGAAATTCTTCACTATATACACTAGATTGATATCGATTTTATCATACCCTTATTAATAATTGCGCGGCTATTTTCAGAGAAAGTTAACAATCCAATAATAATTGAGTATTGTCTATGCTACTTTAAACGCGAAGACCACAAAGTAAGGGGTTTTATGAAACACATTATCTCACTCAGTCCCCTTTTAGAGAGTAAAAAAAGTAATATTATCAGGTAATGATGATGGCAATTTTTGCATATAACTTACGCATGACTGCTTTTATTAGTCATTTTGACCAGGGTTTGCAAAATAAAATAACAACTTAATAATGAATAATTAGTGGCCAGTGATTTCGGCATAGCCAATACCATTAAAACCACCCGTTGCTTTTACGCGTCCTTCCCAGTAAGGGATTGTTAATTGATTACGTGAATCTTTGGTAATACTTTCAATAATAATGATTGGTCTATTCGTTAATTCAACTTGCCATTTACTAGGATAATCGTGGTTATTTAATGTCACGGTTTCAATAACAGACAGCTTAATATCTTCTTTAAAAAGCGGTGTTGTTTCGCCATTGGGGGCTATCTCAGTACCACTACAATACTCATAATTATTATCATTACCTCGAATACAAAAGAGCATGAGCCCTTGCTTTTCTGATTGAGTGGCTGATTGAGTGGCTGATTGAGTGTCAACAATACTGAACCAATCCCAACCGAGTTGATTTTTGTCGAGTAAACTCGCCGACCACTCTCTGTCATACCATGCATTCCCCGAAACGTTATAGGTTTTCCCCGCAAAAGTTAGACGGCCTTTTACCTTTAAAAAGGGATAACTAAAGTAATAAGACGCATGACCACTTTGTGTTTTTTGGCTATAGCCCTTGTCGCCATGCAAGGCTATTGGGCTGTCGCTTAGTGTTAATGCTATTTCATAGTTTTCATGTGCTGCTGTTAAATTGAGTGGCAAAAATTCGTTGTTGATACTGCTCAACTGCCAATCATCAATACTGGCATCAAACGGCGAGCTAATGACCTTAGCTTGCCTTGCTCGTGAAAACCGTTCAAACGCAACATGATCTTGTTGGTGTTGCATGGCAAAATGAGCAAAGTAAAGATTGTTATCCCACCATTGTGACTCAAGGTTAGCTGGCATTAGTGTGCGAAATAATGTCCATTGAACTCCAAAAGTCTCGCCAGTGTCACTTTGCAAATTAGCCGTTACATACCACCACTCAATACCTTGTTCAGCATGAATACCATGATCAGCGGGAAAGATAAGAGGAGTGCCCTGTATTACCGGTTTGCCAATAGCCACTTGTAATTTAGATGATGTTATTTTTTGCTCAGTCGGTTGACACGCAGACAGCACAAAAATTAACAGCACAAGCGTAAATCGTACAAAAACAAACGGAGTCAATAATACCCCGGTCAAAGCTTGTCTTTTTATCACGCGATTATGACTCCTTAGTCGCTAAGTTAGTTAATTTTCGGATCGGTAAATAGGCACATAAAACAGAGACTCCAACTAGCGTTAAGCACGTTATTAATAAACTGCTTAAATCTAAACTAAAGTGAATAGTCCAACCAAAGGCAATTGGCATGACAAACTTTAATAACGCAAAGCCCAGTGCGAAGCCAAGCGGAATAGCAAACAAAGCAGTAAACACAACCACGCCTGCTGTTTGTAGCAGTTTCATGGTTAATAATTGCCCTTGTGTTACGCCTAAATTACGTAATATGGTTAATTGCTTTAATTGATTAACACTTAAACTTAATAGGCTGGTACACAAACTTAACAATGCAATAGCGAGAATAAAACTATTGAGTGCTTTGGTCACTACAAACGTATCTTCAAACAAGGCATTAGCTATTTCTTTAAATCTTTTATTGGCTAAAATTTTTGTACTGTCTTGTTTAAATTCGTCCATTAAACGCTCGCTAAAAACAGCAACGGAAGTACGACTTTTTAGCCGTATTGAATAACCAAAAACATCACGGTTTAGTGCTGCTGTTTTCTGGCGTTCCTCTAACGTAAGTAACGATATTCTTGGGTTACCATAATCATAAAAGAACCCTGTTATACGACAAGTAAATTTAGTTGAATTTTGCTTAAATACCATCACGTCATTTAATGAATAATTAAACTTAATTTTACTTTGTTCGTTAGCCAAGCAACCTTGACCATAAAAATTTTCTCCATTAATGGCTGAGCCTGAAGTCAGCGAAATATGTTGATAATGTTCAAAGCTATTACCAAAACTTGCAAGATTCGCAGGTACTTTATTTACATCACCATCACTTTGCATATAGATACTCAACTTCTCAACTTCAGGTAAGTTAGTGAGCGCTTGCCTTAAAGTATTATCGAGTTTATCTGAACGTAAATAAATATCTGCACTTAATTGCTTTTCAAGATGGGCATTTAACGTATGGCTAAAGCTTTTCACCATAATTTGCATGCCGATAGCACTGCCAAGCGCCACTAGAATTGCAATAATAGCAATATGAAGGTCTTTTACATGAAGTCGGGTATCGGCATGAAGCCATTGTGTTAATGGATTTGTGATTGTCAACGGTAATGAAACCAAGAGAGACAGTACTTTAGGCACAAGTAAAATAAACAACATTAAAAGCGCAAAACACAGCAGCAAGGCTTGATACTCATTAGTCGCATAATAGAGTAACCCTATGACTGCTACTAATGTACTGACCAACAAACTATAGAACATCAATTGACTTTTTTGGGCAACTTGCTTGGCTTGCGCCAAAAGTATTACCCCCAAAGCCGAAATATTAAGGGCAAAGCCTAATAAGACATTTGACCATTGCCAATTGATCACAAGCGCTTTATCGAGTTGATACAAGCCAACTAGAGTGCTGTTAACATCAAGCACTAATGCATTAGCAATTAAATAACCACCTAATGTACCTAATAAAGCAGTGCAAACACTAACAATAATAAGTTCAATGACAAGACTCAGTTGAACACTTAACTTAATGCAACCTAATAGCTGCATTTGCTCTATTAATTTTTGTCGCGCAGTTAACGTCAGTTTTATCGCATTAAAACTCAAAAACGCCGCAACAATATAACCAAGCATGGCAAGTGCGGTCAAATTAAAAAAGAAGGCTTCAGATAAAACATCGAACGATTGTTGCTCTGCATCAATCAACTGTGCTTGCCCAGCAATTAGCTGTGCTATTTCTACTAATTGCTGCTCGCTAACATGCGAGAGCTCAATAAAGCTGAGTTGCCCTTTAGCTGCTAATAAATAATCAGCATTGGCGATATCGGTGATCGCCCAAAGTCCAATATTGTCAGCTAATACAACTTCAGGTTGTTGCTGATCGTTTTGCAGCGAAAAATTTATTGGTTCACCTGTTTTTGTCACGATGCGTTTTGCAAATTTCGAGTCAACTAATAAGGTAGAAAGGGAAAAGCGTTGAGCTGTTTTATCAACATTTTCATCACTTTGTTGGTATTGCGCACGGTTTAACCACAGCAGAGTATCCACACCCTGAATGGCAAGTGTTTCTCCGTTGTTGGTTTTTAATTGACCTCGTAAAACGGGTTGAGTATTGATAAAGCCATGTTGTCGTAAAGTGAGCCATATATTGCCATCAATAAAGTACTTTCCTGTTAATGGCTTAATTAAATGTGTAACGGGGTTATTGATTAATGCGGAAGAATTTTGATAGCGTGTATTAGCCTCTTGATTAAGGCCAGAAATTGCGGTTAATAGTGCACTACCTAGACTAAAACCTAGAAAAAATAACGCCATTAACCAAGGATGTCTTCGATAGAAGGCTAAATGAGTGGCGATAATAAGTTTAATTTCATTGGTCAAATTATTCAAAATGACCATCTCTAAGTACTTTTACATGGTCAAAGTAATCGGTTAATTGATGACTGTGAGTCACCATCACCAAATTGATTTTTTGCTCACTGCATAACTCAGTAAGAAGTTTAACGACTTGGTGCGAGCGCTGCCGATCTAAGTTACCTGTTGGTTCATCTGCAAAAATTATCTGAGGTTTGTTGAGTAAAGCTCTTGCGATACCAACTCTTTGTTGTTCTCCACCTGAGAGTTTTTCTGGCAGTGAATCGAGCTTACTTTCGAGCCCGAGTTTATTGACGATATTGTCAAATTCATCCGCTGGTTTTTTGGGGTAATTGAGTTTGTGTTGAAAGAGAATATTTTGCTTTACGGTTAAACAGTCAAGCAATTGGTAATGCTGAAATATTAGCCCTATTTTACGACGATAAAGCGCAAGTTCTGTTTCATTCAGTGATGAAAGCTCTTGATTGTTAATACTTACCGAGCCACTATCTGCTTGCAAGAGTCCCGCTAAAATATGTAAAAAGGTTGTTTTACCTGAACCACTATCACCAAGTAACGCGAGGTGCTGTGCTGCAGGTACAAATAAATCGAGTTTATTTAAAATATTTTGTTTGTTGCCGCCATCATTACGGCTAAAAGATAAGTCCTTCACGCAAATCACGGTAACTCCTTATTATTACGTAGAATATCATGGTAAAAACACTACAAAATCACCCAAAAAGTATTTAATCCCCTAAAAATCAACCCTTCATTCAGCGAGATAATTATGAGTAATAATTTCATTTAGCCGACACTAAGTGAGTAATTAACAATATAAATAATTTTTTTACAGCTCCATTAACTCATCCCTCGTGTTTAACATTATAAAAAAGAAGGTAGGCGCTAATAGTGTTGTGGTCTAAATATCCTAATTAACTAAGCTATGGGTACTAAATTAGTGTCTATTTATCATAGCTATATCAAGAATTATCACTTATTTACACAAGATGATCAGAAGTGTCTATACTCAAAGTAAGCTTTAAAATAGCGATATCACATATATCATACCTTATAGATTTATAAATCTATAAGGATACTCGTTTGGGTAAACTCAACACTTAATAAAACTGTCTGTAAAATTTTTATTTCATGGTTAGACGTTAATGAATGAAATGAGTAAATATTATCAACTGTTTGATATTGCATAGCTAATACCAAACCAATAGGTTACAGATGAATATTTCCACTGGCAATAAAATCGGTTTTTTATGCTTTATCGTCATATTAAGCATGTGGGGTTATGTTTTCTTTCATATTATTGGTATTTTTGATCTGCGAGCAATTAAAGATGAAAAGCGCCATATATATTCGCTAACCATTGCTAATGAGCTACGCCAAAGTTCAGATGACCTAACACGTATGGCACGCACCTATGTGGTTACCGGGGATGAGATTTATAAAGAGTATTATTTTGACATCATTGCAATACGTAACGGAGATTCTCCTCGACCAAAAAAATACCCTCCCACTTACTGGTATACGTCACTTACACCAGAACGGTTTACTTCAGATAAATTAGGCATACAAGTCCCATTAAAGACTCTTATGGGAAATATGGGCTTTACAGAAAGTGAGTTATTACTACTGCAACAGTCCCAAAACCGCTCAGATAATTTAATGACTATCGAAAAACAGGCTTTTGCGTTAATGAAAGGACTCTACAATGATGGTAAAGGTACGTTTACCCTTAAAGGAGAGCCTGATAGGGCTTTTGCTATTAAGCTATTATTTTCACCTCAATACCAGCAAGAAAAAATTGCCATTATGCAACCTATTCAAAAATTTATCGATGCTGTGGAGACTAGGTTAATTGTCGAGGCTGATGAGTTTAACATTAAGCAAAAAAAATATTTATGGTACGTCATTTTATTATTGGTTATTTCAACACTTATGGCGTTAATTATCACTTTTTATGTCAGAAATAAGATTGTTCTGCCTATATTTTCACTGGTTCACGATGCACAAAATATAGCTGAAGGAAATTACCAAGCACGTAGCAAGGTCATCGTAAAAAATGAAATTGGCTCACTGAGCAAAAATTTAAATAAAATGGCTAACCATATAGAACAAGACATTAATAAATTAAAAAAAATGGCGACAACGGATGAGTTAGTTGGCATTGCTAACAGACGTGCCTTTATGAAATCTTTGCAGCTTGAATTAGAGCGATCCCATCGTTATCAATTTCCACTGTGTTTATTAATGTTAGATGTAGATTATTTTAAAGTATTTAATGATACCTATGGTCATTCGGTTGGCGATGAAGTCTTAAAAATTATTTGCAACGTAAGCCAATTGGCACTGAGAGAGAATGATCTGATGGGGCGAATTGGCGGCGAAGAGTTTGCGTTCATTCTTCCCGCTACCAACATCGACTTCGCTTTAATTGTTGCTGAGCGCATCCGCGCGGCTGTTGATAATGCTTTTCTTATTATTGATAATAAAAAGGTAAAGATCACCGTAAGCATGGGAGCCACCCAATTAACTAAGCCAGATGATGTTGGTTTATTTCTCAAAAGAGCAGATGTAGCCATGTATAAATCAAAGGACAACGGTCGTAACCAAACCAGCTTTATTTAACCGCTATTGACTAATATTGATAAAAGAACAAACATAACTTTGTTCTCAAGGGTTATATATCTTATAAAATTAGTGTTGTTGAGCGATAAACTCTAACGAATGTTGATTAAAGAGTTCTGGGTTCTCAACATTGCAGACATGACCACATTTATGAATGGTGTGTAATAAACTGTTTTTATGTTGCTTAACCATTTCCATTACAGGTCCCAAAAACATATGGTCTTCCTTGCCCATAATATAAAGGATAGGTATATCAATTTCTTTCTCTTTGAAATAACGCATCAAGGGGTTCACGTCCATCGCTAACTTAAACCAACGAATAAATTCTTTCTGGCACAAACGTTTAGCTTCACGAACAAATAAGTGTCGAGATTCCTTATGGCGCTTTTTCGGCATCATAATAAAAGCAAATAAGCGATACAACCACATATATGGTAGAAAATGCTTAAAGGTATTTCCTAAATAAACCAAAATATTACTACGAGCATTAAAACGAGTAATAGCGCCACCTAGAACCATACTTGATACATATTGAGGCGCAATTTCAGCTATGTTGCGAATGATAATAGTTCCTAAAGAAATGCCAACAAAATGTGCACATGTAATATTGTTGTGATCTAAAACATCGATGATATCTTCAGAGACTTTATTAAAGGAGTAATTACTATCAACAAAGGTTTGTACCAGATGGCTGGACTTTCCGTGGCCACGAAGATCAAGTAAGAGCACATTATAAGTTTTTTGATAATCTCTGATCTGACGAAACCAAATTGCCGAACTACCGCCAGCACCATGGACAAAAACAACCCATACTTTACTGGTTTTATGTGGATAAATAGTATGGAAAAGAATTGATTTGCTCATTACTGCAAACACCCTATTACGATGAGTTATACAAACTTAAGAGTAGCTAGTATAGCTAAATTTAAAAAAAATCTCCTAATAAGTTAGCTAATATCCCCCCTTACTAGGCTAATACTTTAATGATGTACTGTCTTAATTGACTATTTTGCGAAAAGATATAATAAAGTTTAGAATAGTTTGTCTTCTTAATAAAAAGCCAATATCAATGGCGCTGCTCTTTTAGGTCCGAGCATTACAACGTCTCTTCAAGGTAATAAAGATGAAAAAGAAAACAGTAAACAGTCTCTTAAAAAAACATGACAAACTTGTTCATAGTGAAAATGTTACTGTCGTCTCTCATGTTCAACGCGAACAAGATGAGTGGTTTATTAATACGGTAATGATAAAAGGCTGTGATGTTCCATTCAAATATAAGCGGAAAAAAGCTTATAAATCGCTTAGCAAACAACAAGTGAATATGACCTATTACACAAGCACTGAAATGATTGCTGGCTTTGAGATAGAAGTCATGAATATTGTTAGAATAAAAGTCGCCTGATTTTCCATTAAAACTGACATTTTTAATAGCCCACACTTTTCTTTGAAAGAACAAAATAATATATCACTATATAAACATTTGTTATTTTCGGTATAAAAAGAAGTTATTTGCATTTAATTTAGCTTAATTGCTATTCATCTCTTGACGAAAGCTTCGCCATCTTACATAAATAAGCTATCAATAATAAAAACATTGATCGACACAGACATTTATTAATAAAAAATAAAAAGCAATAAATGTAATTTTGGGGACAGCGAGAGGATTTTATTATGATATTAAATCATATATGGGGATTGTATACTGACCCTAAGAAAGAGTGGCACACAATTGAAAGGCGCCACGAAAGCTTAATGTACAGCATGGTTCATATTTTAACCATAGCGTTAATACCTGCCATTTGTAGTTATTTTGCCGCCGCTCATATTGGTTGGACAATAGGCGTAGGTGATCCAATAAAATTAACTCAGGCAAGCGCAATGACCATGTCTGTCGGCATGTATTTTGGTTTAATCTTTGGTGTTATTGGTTTAGCTTTTTTAATTCAATGGATGGCAAAAACTTTTGATGCTAAGCCAGATTTTACCCAGTCTTTAGAATTAGCCGCTTACACAGCAACACCGTTATTAATGGTTGGCGTAACTGCATTATTTCCTGTTTTATGGTTTGTTGCTTTAGCGGGACTAGCCGCACTTTGTTATTCTGTATATTTACTTTACTCTGGCGTACCCATCATGATGAATATTCCAGAAGAAAAAGGCTTTATTTATTCAAGCTCTGTAGTTACTTGCGGGTTAGTTCTTTTAGTCTCTTTAATGGCATTTAGCGCTATTATGTTAGGTATGGGCTTTGGCTCAGAACATATATCTTAACGCTTTTATTATAAGTATGTATCTTTAGGATTTGATGATAAAAAAACCCGCTTAGTGATAAACTAAGCGGGTTTTTATTTTACTTTATTTTTCTATACTGTCGTTTAGACAAGCCTGATGCTATTCAGCACCTTCATTGTGCATATCGATAATTGAATCAGCATTTTTATCTGAGTCTTCTTTATTCTCATTATTTCTCATCGCATCTAAACGCTCTAAATAGCCCTGAGTAATGTCTTTAGTTATATATTGACCATCGAACACAGATGTCTCGAATTGTTTGATTTCAGGGTTTACACTGCCCACAGCACTAACTAAATCTTCCAAGGTTTGAAAAATAAGTTTATCTGCACCAATTAATTGGCAAATATCGTCTAATTCACGGCCATGAGCAATGAGCTCATTGGCACTTGGCATATCAATACCATAAACATTAGGAAAACGAATTTCTGGAGCGGCTGAGGCAAAATAAACATTTTTTGCCCCCGCAGAGCGAGCCATTTCAATGATTTGTCCAGAAGTAGTACCCCTTACAATAGAGTCATCGACTAACAATACATTTTTACCAGCAAACTCTGTTGTTATCGCATTAAGTTTACGGCGAACTGATTTCTTACGCTGCTCTTGACCCGGCATAATAAAGGTACGGCCAATATAGCGGTTTTTCACAAAACCTTGACGGTATGGGATGCCAAGGTGTCGAGCAATTTCTAAAGCAGTATCACATGATGTTTCTGGAATAGGGATAACAACGTCGATCTCTACGTCTTCCCATTCTTTTGCTATTTTATCACCCAATTTTTTGCCCATTTCAACACGAGAGCCGTAAACAGAAATTTTATCAATCGCTGAATCAGGACGCGCAAAATAAACATATTCAAAAATACACGGGTTGTATGTTGGGTTCTTTGCACATTGCTGGCTATGAATTTGTCCATCTTCAGTGAAATAAATAGCTTCGCCAGGCGCAACATCACGGACAAATTCAAAGTCGTTTGCATCAAGCGCTACCGACTCAGAAGCAATCATATACTCGATACCCGTAGCCGTTTCACGCTTACCAAATACTAGAGGACGGATGCCATTAGGATCACGAAACGCCACCATGCCATGGCCAATAATCAAAGCAACCGTTGCATAGGCACCACGAATACGCTCATGTACATTAGATATTGCAGTAAAAATATCATCAGGTGTTAATTTCAAATTTTCAGTCAATTGTAATTCATGACCGAGAATGTTGAGTAACAATTCAGAATCAGATGTGGTATTTACATGACGACGTGCGACATTAAATAACCACTCTTTTAATTCAATAGCGTTGGTTAAATTACCATTGTGTGCAAGAGAAATACCAAAAGGAGCATTGGCATAAAATGGCTGAGCTTCTGAAGAACTTGAAGTACCTGCGGTTGGGTATCTAATATGACCAATACCCATGTTACCTTGTAATCGCAACATATGACGCGTATGAAACACGTCTTTTACTAAACCATTTCCTTTACGTAGTCTAAAGGTATTGTTGTGAATAGTCACAATACCAGCAGCGTCTTGACCACGATGTTGAAGTACAGTTAATCCGTCATATAATGCTTGACCTACCGATGTTTTACCAACAATGCCAACAATACCACACATGCGTTTATTCTCCACAGAACTAAGTTTAAGGGCGTTTTAATAACATAAACGCTAAGTAAATAAAAATTATACTAATGAACATCAGCCCCATTTTCATGGCACTAAAATAACGTTATTTCAAAAAGCTTGATGAATTCTTTAGGTATTCGAAAAACCATTCAACAATGAGTGTAAACTCGGGGATGAGTTGAGAACTTGCCCACCATGCGGTTGATGACGCTGGCGTAAATGCATCCATAAAGAATAATAATGCGCTGGTAACTAACACGCCACGTAATGCACCAAAAACTAGCCCTAGCAGGCGATCGGTTCCAGACAAGCCTGTTTTACTGACCAATTGACCAATAAGATAATTTACCATAGCGCCAAGAATTAACGTGGTAATAAAAAGAATAGCAATTGCCGCGGCATTACGTAGGACTTGATCGGAAATGTTTGTCAATAAACTAGCAAGATTTACATAGAAGTGGCTGGCAATAAAGAAGGCACTGATCCAGATAACTAGCGAAACTGCTTCTTTGACAAAGCCGCGAACCAAGCTAATTAATGTTGAAATGCCTACAATTGCCAAAATGGCATAGTCTATCCAAACCATAAATTAATCGTTACCAATGAATATTTACCAGCATAATAAGGCGCGCATTCTAACAGAAACGCCCCTTATTTTACCAATGTTTTATTTAAAATAGCCATTGCCATTGAAAGTGCTTAACTACTTTTTACACCGTATTATTGGGCAGTGGTTATAACTTATTATTTTGTTGGGTAAAAACGAGCAATTTTACCTTCAACACCGGTTAATTTTTTCAATGCTGGGATTTTTTTTATCAATGAGTTTTTGATCAGTTCAGGACCAATGAAAACTTTAATTAATGGGCCGTTTTTTGTTTTTATCGGTTTTGTGAAAGCGGTATAACCATTATCTTTAAGCTTGAGTAATAATTGTGCAACATTTTTTTTATGACGAAAACTACCCAGCTGTACTACCCATGCTTGTTGCAACACTGATTTTTCTGGCAAAATATTATCTACTGCTTGCTCAGTTAACGCTTTATCGTCTTCTTTCGTCGCCACAGCGTTATTTAAACCCGGGTCACTCTCTGTTTCAGCCGTATCTTTTATTGCTTGTTCAGTCGAAGAGACATCGTCATCTAATGCCGCTTCATCACTCAGTATTTCGTCAGTATTTATAACAATTTTATCTTCAGGAAAGCTTGGTGTGCTCTTAACAAACTCGACCTTAGGCGGAGGTGGAATTTGTTCAAACTCATCTTGATAGGTCTTTTTATTACCGTCTAGTAAGTCTGGCAAAATAATAATAGCAACCGCAGCCACAATAATGGTGCCAACTAAGCGGTTTTGAAAAGGTGTAGACAAATGGAACTCCCAGGCTGCAGTTAATAAAAACTACAGCAATAAACGTCGGACTTCAGCTACGGTGTAAAATGATCCAAACACTAAGATCAAATCTGTTGCTGTTGAATTTTTGTTAGCCATTCTAAATGCCTCAGTGATATTGTCAAAACAATTAGCTGAATCTTCATTTAATAACAATTTTTCGGCTAATTCCTTTGCAGTAGCTCCACGAGGCATAGATAAACTGCCTAAATACCATTGATCAACCAGTGCAGATAATGGTCCAAAGGTGTTAGCAATATCTTTGTCTTTTAACATACCGGTAACCGCATAAAGCTTGTCATACTTTTGCGACTTTAAATACTCAACTAAATAACGTGCTGCTTGAGGATTATGACCAACATCAAGTAGCACAGGACTGTTTAACGATTTTTTACTGATAAGCTCAGTTCGACCGGCAACTTTTGTTTGGTTTATTAAGGCATTTACACTTTCAGTATTAAAAACAACAGAACAATCATTAAGTAAAGCCAATACCGTTAGTGCCGTTGCTGCATTATCTTGAGGTATAAAAGGCTTATTTAAACCATTGATTTGGTACTCGCCAAATGTCCAACACCACAAGGAGTGACAAGTGGGTACTTTGTGCTGTTCAATAGAGAAATCATCGCCTCGCAGACTGACCACGGCTTTAAGTTTTTTAGCATGGGCAAGTACAGATATAGGACAATCGGTATCACCAATAACAACTTTTTGATTCGCACGCATGATACCCGCTTTTTCAAAGCCGATACTTTCGCGATTATCACCTAGGTACGCTTGATGGTCTAAGTCTATCGTGGTTATGACGGCAATATCAGCGTCAATTAAGTTTGTGGCATCTAAACGCCCACCTAAACCTACTTCCAAAATAATAAAAGCAGGTTTTCTTTCCATTAAAACTAAAAATGCGGCTAATGTTGTGTATTCATAATAGGTTAGTGAAATATCACCACGCTGTTGCTCTATTTGCTCAAAGGCGTTGATTAATGATTGACTGTCAACGTCAATATTATTAATACGTAAGCGTTCATTGAACTTTTCAATATGTGGTGAAGAATAAACCGCCACTGTTTTATCATCACCGAGCAAAGCATTTTCAATAAAAGCACAGGTAGTGCCTTTACCATTAGTTCCTGCAACCGTGATCACTTGGGCAAAACTGAAATCAATATTTAATCGCTTAGCCACATGCGAAATGCGTGTGAGCCCCAAGTCGATCTCAGTTAAATGTATTGTTTCTAAATAAGAAAGCCATTGAGCTAGAGACTTACTAGCAAAATGGCTTTTGTTGTTTGTTGGCATAGTGTTGTTGTGAAGCGTTAGTTAAGAAGCGTTAAGGCTTGGATGTCCCATGAATTTAGCTAACATACGAGAAAGCGTACTACGCATTTCACGTCGGTCAACAATAATATCAATAGCACCCTTTTCTTTTAAAAATTCACTACGCTGAAAACCTTCAGGTAACTTCTCTCGAACAGTTTGTTCAATAACACGTGGACCCGCAAAGCCAATTAACGCTTTAGGCTCTGCAACGTTAATATCGCCGAGCATAGCTAAACTTGCAGATACGCCGCCCATCGTAGGGTCAGTTAATACCGAAACGTAAGGTAAACCTTTTTCGCTCATTTTCGCTAATGCTGCACTCGTTTTTGCCATTTGCATTAATGAAAATAATGCTTCTTGCATACGTGCTCCGCCACTTGCAGAAAAACAAACAAGTGGTAGGTTATGCTCAAGGCAGTATTCAACACCTTTAACAAAACGAGCGCCAACAACTGATGCCATTGAACCACCTAGAAAAGCAAACTCAAACGCAGCAGCAACGATAGGCATACCATTAAGTTCACCTTTCATCACAACCAGTGCATCTTTTTCACCGGTACTTTTTTGTGCAGCGCTTAAGCGGTCTTTATAACGTTTTGAATCTTTGAACTTTAAAATATCCTGTGCTTCAAACTCTTCACCTAATTCAGCGCGATTATTTGCATCTAAAAAGCAATCAATACGTTTGCGTGCTGAAATACGCATATGGTGATCACATTTTGGACAAACAGATAATAATCTATCGAGTTCTGCTTTATAAAGTACTGCATTACAAGAAGTACACTTGCTCCAAACGCCTTCAGGGATATTACGTTTTTGGGTGGTTTTTGCTTTTGGGAGAATTTTTTCTATCCAGCTCATAATTTATTTTTGCCTTCTTTTACCTAATATGTCCATGGGAACATAGGAAAACTTGCCAATATTGGTTTCAAACCTATCAGCAAATTGTTAATTTTTTGAATTAATCTAACTATAACCGACAATTAAAGCACATTTAGCCCTACTATGAATACAAAAAACTGGTCTGTTTTGTTGGAATTAGCAGTTTGTAATTACTCATTCTGTCACTATTTATCTTAAAGTAAAAACAGTGGCCCCAGCGGAGGTTTTGGAATATTGAACTCTTGTGGGTAGTCAACACCAACAAAATACAAACCTGCAGCAGATGCCATCATGCCAGCTACACAACGATTTTTAGCTTCAAGAACTTCCCCCAACCACGCTACTGTTTCTAATTGTTGGCCTATACGCATTAAACTACCCGCAATATTTCTCACCATATGATGTAAAAAAGCATTGCCTTTAACATCAATAATAACAAAATCACCTTGGCGTGAAACATTGCAATGAATCAATGTTCTAACTGGAGAATGCGACTGACAATGAACGGTGCGAAAGGAAGTAAAGTCATGTTTACCCAATAAAGACTGTGCCGCTTGATGCATTAATTTTTCATCAAGTGGATAATGACAGCAGGTTATTCCTTGGCTTAAAATTGCAGATCTTAAACGATTGTTATTAATAACATAGCGATAACGACGTGCTGTGGCGCTAAATCGAGCATGAAAACTGTCGTCAACTTGCTTCACCCAAGACACAGCAATATCACTAGGTAGATTGGTATTTACGCCCAGTGTCCAAGCAACATCTTTACGCACTTTGTCTGTTTCAAAGTGAATAACTTGGTTGGTCGCACTAACACCCGTATCAGTTCTGCCCGCACAAATAACTTCAATTTTTTCATCAGCAATTTTTGATAAAGCTTTTTCTACATTTTGCTGAACACTGACCGCATTTTTTTGTCGTTGCCAACCGTGATAACGGCTTCCATCGTATTCAATACCTAAAGCGTAACGCATCAATAACTCCCGATTATAATGCGCGCATTATCCAATATTTTAGGGTTTATGCCAATCAGGTTCTTTGATTATATAAAAAAACCCCAATAATGGCTTTTATAAAAGCTAAAGTAATTGTGATTGATTAACTCATATAATTGGGCAGTTGCTGAGCATCGCCCTTTGCTACTACATCTTGTAATATTACTTCGGCGTTTTCTATTATTGCGCCTATTTCTATTATATAAAAAATTCTTTTATATAAAAAAAGCCACAACAGTGGCTTTTATAGAATGAAATAACGTCTCTTGATTAGCTAATATTATCAAGTAGTTGCTGAGCATCAAATTGTTGCTGGGCATCGCCCTTTGCTACTACGTCTTGTAATATTACTTCGGCGTTTTCTATTATTGCGCCTATTTCTATTATATAAAAAATTCTTTTATATAAAAAATTCTATTATATAAAAAAAGCCACAATAGTGGCTTTTATAGAATGAAATAACGTCTCTTGATTAGCTAATATTATCAAGTAGTTGCTGAGCATCAAATTGTTGCTGGGCATCGCCCTTTGCTACTACATCTTGTAATATTACTTCGGCGTTTTCGTTATCTCCTATTTCAATATAAACTTTCGCTAAATCTAATTTAGCTGCAATACCGTTATCATCTTCTTCTTCTGCGGCGTTATCACCAGAAAACTCAGGGAACTCATTAAGCCCGACATTAAAGTCAGTTTTATTGTAGGGCTCTTCGTCTTCTGTGTCGCTTAAACTATCTGATAATAAAGAGTCAACAGAGACAAAATCATCTTCATCATCATTGTCAAAATCAACATTTAAATTATTATCACTATCGAGGTCATCACCAATATCTAACACATCATCTAAGTCAACATCGAAATCATCTTCGCTGTCGCCTTCAATGTTAATCTCATCATCGGTATCAGTAGCGTCTAAGTCAATGTCATCAGCATTGAAGTCAGTTGAAAAGTCGAGATCATCTGAAAGTGTTGTCTGATTTTCTTCTGCTATGTTTGCCAACAAGTCATCAAAGTCAACATTATCGAGTGCTTCAATCTCATCAATCTCACTATTGTCATCATCGTCAGAGGTGTTTTCATCGGCTAATAAATCAGCTAATACATCACTATCGGTATAATCAGTTGCTTCTTCTGCCGCTAGTTCATTAACTTGTCCATCAATAAGTATATCGTCACCAATATCTAAATCATCAGCGTTTGAGTTGTCACCCTCAGCCACCTCAGCTAAAAGTGCATCTATGTCTAAATCATCTGACAAGTCATTATTTTTATTGCTATTTTTTTCGTTTATACTTTCGTCATGGCTTGCATGAGTATCATCAACTAATTCTTCGGTGTCATCTTTAAGTAGCTCACTAAAATCTACCGATAAAAATGGCGCTACGTATTCATTGGTAAAATTATCGATAAGCGCTTTATTTTCATCTTCTGTAGTCTCAGTGTCATCTGCAGTTTCATCACCCTGAATATCACCTAATAAACTATCAATATCATCAGGGTCAGTTAACGCTATATTTTCATCTAAGTTATCAGCAGCCATTTCATCAAGAGGATCAATGATATCATCGGCAGTGATAGGTTTTGTCATCTGCTCTGGGGCTGACATTGAATCTAGCAAGGCGTCGATGTCATCAGGATCTGATATTTCAAAATTTTCAGCTTGTTCATTTAATTCAGCAACGGCACTTTCTTTAACCATTGAATCCATAAGTGCGTCGATGTCGTCTGGGTCAGTTAACTCTGCAGTGCTATTATCAGTTGCATCCTCTACTGGCTCTGGTTCTAGCTCAGGCTCTGGTTTTGGCGCTGCGGCGGCCATTGAATCCATCAGTGCATCGATATCATCGGGGTCGGTTAGCTCAGCCGAAGCATCTTCTACTGGCTCAGGCTCAGGTTTTGGCGCTGCGGTGGCCATTGAATCCATCAGTGCATCGATATCATCGGGGTCGGTTAACTCAGCCGAAGCATCTTCTACTGGCTCAGGTTCAGGTTTTGGCGCTGCGGCGGCCATTGAATCCATCAGTGCATCGATATCATCAGGGTCGGTTAACTCAGCCGAAGCATCTTCTACTGGCTCTGGTTCAGATTTTGGCGCTGCGGTGGCCATTGAATCCATCAGTGCATCGATATCATCAGGGTCGGTTAACTCAGCCGAAGCATCTTCTACTGGCTCAGGTTCAGGTTTTGGCGCTGCGGCGGCCATTGAATCCATCAGTGCATCGATATCATCGGGGTCGGTTAACTCAGCCGAAGCATCTTCTACTGGCTCAGGCTCAGATTTTGGCGCTGCGGCGGCCATTGAATCCATCAGTGCATCGATATCATCAGGGTCGGTTAACTCAGCCGAAGCATCTTCTACTGGCTCTAGTTCAGATTTTGGCGCTGCGGCGGCCATTGAATCCATCAGTGCATCGATATCATCAGGGTCGGTTAACTCAGCAGAAGCATCTTCTACTGGTTCTGGCTCAGGTTTTGGCGCTGCGGCGGCCATTGAATCCATCAGTGCATCGATATCATCGGGGTCGGTTAACTCAGCCGAAGCATCTTCTACTGGCTCAGGTTCAGACTCAGGTTTTGGTGCTGCGGCGGCCATTGAATCCATCAGTGCATCGATGTCATCGGGGTCGGTTAGCTCAGCAGTACTATCATCAACTGCATCGTCTACGGGTTCTGGCTCAGGTTTTGGCGCTGCGGTGGCCATTGAATCCATTAGTGCATCGATGTCGTCTGGGTCGGTTAGTTCTGTTGCAGCTTCTTCATGTACAGATTCAATTGCCTCTAAAGCACTATCGTCGTCTTCGTCGCCAATGTCGTTTAATAAGTCATTCAATAAATCTTGATCTAATTCACCACCTTCTAATGCTTCGCCTGGCAGCTCTTCTTTACTTTCATTGTTATTAATTTGGTCTTTATCCGCTGGAACGTCGTCATCATCGTCATCAAGACCTGAAAGTAAGGAATCTAAGTCGCTTTGGTCTAACTCACCACCTTCTAACTCGTCGCTATCAAGTGATATGTCTTCTAAATCATCTAAATCATCGAGTCCGTCCAAGTCATCTAGATCATCATCTAAATGAATAACATCATCGTCATCATCTAATGAACCTAATCCATCATCT